>NZ_CAXVWM010000134.1:0-16173 GCF_964263775.1 Agreia sp.
CCTTGATGCTCGCGAGCATCGGTGCAGCGTAGAACGTGTCGTCGATGGTGCCGTACTTCTTCCAGTCGGGCGACCAGTTCTTGTCGACGTTGGCGGCGGTCTCTTCGCCCGCCTCCTGAACCTCTCCGGTCTCGACCAGGGTCTTCAGAAGACCCGGCTGCGGAACGATCGCGATGTCGGGGGCTGAACCACCGGTGACCTTCGTCACGATGTTGCCCTCGAAGCTCTTGTCACCCGTGTACTCGACCGTGATGCCGGTGTCTTTAGTGAACTTCTCGAAGGTCTTGTTGAGTGCGTCGGCCTCGGTGCCGGTGATGCCACCGGAGATCTTGACGGTCTGGCCCTCGGTCGAACCGGAATCGCTGCCGCTGTCTTCGGCGCAGCCGACGAGGGCGATTCCGAAGATGGCCGCGATGGCGATGGGTGCTGTGATACGGCGATGCAGGGAAACCCGCATTTCTCCTCCTCATTGAGTCGAGAGCAGATCGTCAGGACGGTCGATCTGCCTGCCGGTTGAGTGACCGGACTAGGACGGCCCCACCGCGCGAACAGGCCGCGAGGAGGGCAGGTAGGAAAACCTTTCCATGAGTCCCAATAAATCACAACCTCGTGGGCGTGACGAAGAAATCCCGTAACGATTGGATACCGAGAGCGCTCTCAGAGTTCGGGGCGATCCGGGGTGCGCCGCTATCGTTGGGCTCGGGAATGTGACGGGCACGCTACGATTCTGGAAGCGATTGCAGACGAGGAGGTCGGCCGAGGCAATGTCAGGCATCGAAGACGTCGCGCTTCGAGCGGGGGTGTCGAAGGCAACCGTGTCGCGCGCCCTGAGCGGGCGGGGGTACGTGTCGAGCCTCACGCGGATGCGCGTGGAAACCGCTGCCAGCGAGCTCGGCTATGTGGTGTCATCGAACGCGTCGAGCCTCGTCACCGGCCGCACCAACAATGTGGGCGTCATCATCCCGGTGATCAACCAGTGGTTCTTCGGCAGCATCATCGAGGGCGTCGAGCGCGCACTCATCGACCGCGGCTACGACCTGATGCTCTACAACCTCACGAAGAACACCGAGGCCCGCAGCCGGGTCTTCGAGTACTTTCTCGTTCGCAAGCGCGTCGACGCGATCATCGCCGTCACCCTCGAGATCTCGCCCGAGGAGGCGACCTCGCTGATCGCCCTCGGCAAGCCCATCGCCGGCATCGGCGGACCTCTCGTCGGCATCCCCACGCTGAGCATCGACGACATCGCGGCGGCACGATTCGCGACCGAGCACCTGATCGCCCTGGGGCACAGGAACATCATGCACGTGGGCGGCGACTCTTCCGAGCAGATGGACTTCCACGTGCATTCCAAGCGCCTGCAGGGGTTCATGGACGCCCTCGCGGCCGCGGGGCTCCCGTTCAGAGACGAGTCCTACGTCGCGACGCGCTTCGACATCCAGGGCGGATACGCGGTGGGCAAGCAGATCCTCGGCGATCCTCGCCGACGGCCCACCGCCATCTTCGCCGCGGCCGATGAGGTCGCCATCGGCGTGATCCTGGCCGCTCGCGAGCTCGGCATCTCCGTTCCCGACGACCTTTCGGTGATCGGCATCGACAATCACCCGCTCGCCGACCTGTTCGGGCTCACGTCCATCGCCCAGGAGCCGGCGAAACAGGGCGAACAGGCGGTCGACCTCGTGATCCGCCAGCTCGAGAACTCCGGCTGGGCTCCCGCGAACATCCACACGATCGTGCCCGCCCAGCTCATGATGCGCTCGAGTACGTCGGCACCGCGCCCGGGGCCCCCGCGTTGAGCCCCACGCCCGTCGCGCTCTAGTCGCGTTCTCCTCGGAACGCTCGGCCCGATGAGGCGAGGAACTCGTCGAACGACACGCGCGCCCGGCGCATGCGATCGCCCCTCGCAGCCCCGGTCGTGGGCACGCCGGGCTCAGGGCTTTTCACGCGCAGGCGTTCGGGGCGCCAGCGATTCGGCCACCAGCTGTGGGCGACCGAGAAGGCGAGCAGCAGCCATCCGGGTACGAGAAGCCAGCCGCTCGGGGCTGCGCCGTCGCCGAGAAGCGCGGATGCGACGAGAAGCGCGGCGCCGATCACGGCACCGACGAGGGCGAGCTCCCCGTTGCGGATCCACCAGAACCGCAGGTGACGGCTGATCCGCAGCGGAACGCCGACGACGATCACGAATACGGTGGAGATCGACGCCAGCACGACCGCCGCGACAATGCACAGCAGCAGTGCACCGACCCCGTCGTCGGCATAGCCCGCGGTCACCAGCAGAAGAAACGCTGCGACGGTGAGCGTGGCACCGGTCGCGATGAGCTGGGCGGCCAGTACCCCGAGCTGCGCGGCTCCGCGCGCGACCGGTGGGGCCGCAGCCTTGGCCGTGCCGACGATACGGGCACCGGATGCGCGAAGACCCGCACGGGGCATTCGATCGCGCGCGGGCGGAGCGTCGTGCACTCGTCGGGGAACGTCACCGTAGACGGCGGCCATGACGATTCCTTCCCTCGGGGATATTCAGGGTACACAGCGTCACTGGGAATACAGAAGGCCCCCGCACCGGAGTGCGGGAGCCTTCTTCTGCAGTACTGTGCTCCGAGAACCGGAGCGCGGAACTACTTGAGGGTGACGGTTGCGCCGGCCTCTTCGAGCTGAGCCTTGGCCTTCTCGGCAGCTTCCTTGGTGACGCCCTCGAGGACGGCCTTGGGTGCACTGTCGACGACCGCCTTCGCCTCGCCGAGACCGAGGCTCGTGAGGGCGCGCACCTCCTTGATGACCTGGATCTTCTTTTCACCGGCGGACTCGAGGACGACGTCGAACGCCGTCTGCTCCTCGACCTCGTCGGCAACGGCGGCAGCGCCACCGGCCGCGGCGACCGCGACGGGGGCAGCGGCGGTGACCTCGAAGGTCTCCTCGAACGCCTTGACGAACTCGCTCAGTTCGATGAGCGTGAGCTCCTTGAACGCGTCGAGCAGCTCTGCAGTTGACAGCTTTGCCATGATTTTCTCCTTGTGATTTTCCCCTTCGACAAGCTCAGGGTACGAACTTGTGAAACGGAATTAGTTACTTGACTGCTTCTCGCGCAGCGCATCGACCGTGCGAACGGCCTTCGACAGCGGTGCGTTGAAGAGGTATGCGGCACCGAACAGCGAGGCCTTGAAGGCGCCTGCGAGCTTCGCAAGCAGCACCTCCCGGGATTCGAGGTCGGCGAGCTTCGAGACCTCTTCGGCGGTGAGGGGGTTACCGTCGAAGTAACCGCCCTTCACGACGAGAAGAGGGTTTGCCTTGGCAAAGTCGCGCAGGGACTTCGCAACGGCGACAGGGTCACCGTGAACGAATGCGATGGCGGACGGGCCGGCGAGTTCGTCGTCGAACGACGAGATGCCGGCGTTGTTGGCCGCAATCTTGGTCAGCGTGTTCTTTACCACGGCGTAGCTTGCGTTCTCACGAAGGTTGCCGCGCAGCGTCTTCAGCTGGGCGACCGTGAGACCGCGGTACTCGGTCAGCAGAACGGCGGTCGAGCTCTGGAAAAGTTCCGTGAGCTCGGCAACCGAGGCTTCCTTGTTCGCCATGGCGCTCCTTGTGGTTTCAATGCCGGTAGCCCCCGGTTCACCCCACAAAAAAAGCTCCGGCGCAGGAGGCCGGAGCGAATGCACACGAGTGTGCGTTACTGACGTATTCCTGCGCAGGTCTTCACGGACGTGAACCTTCGATCGCAGCGTCTGCGCTCGAACGAATTCGAATGCGGGCACGGCGATAACCGGCGGTCTTTGGCTTCGCTCACTGTACGTCATGCGTGGAGGCGACGCAACAGCGTCACCGGATCATGCCCCGGTACTACGAGAACACGCCCCCGGTCGGATGCCTGCCGGGGGGCGTCTTCGTAGCGTTGGAACATGACAACTTCGACACTCACCCCGAACGCTCCCGACTCCCCCGACAACACCGCGACGGCCGTCATCGAGCCGGCTCGGAACGCCGCTGCCCCCACCCCGCAGGGCGCATACCCGTCGGTGCGCCCGACCAATGTGCTGGGCGTCGTCACCCTGGTGCTGGGCGTGCTGGGATTCGCGATCATCCCCGTGATCACCGGCCACATCGCCCTCAGTCAGATCAAGCGCACCGGCGAGGAAGGGCGCGGCATCACGATGGCGGGCCTGATCCTCGGCTACATCGGCCTCGCGGGCTACGTGCTCGCCGCGATGTTCTTCTTCGCTGCACTGATTTTCGGAGCCCTCGTCATCCGATAGACGACGTAGGCGACACGGCGGCCATCCGGAGACCACCCGGGCACGTTCGTCGTGCCCTGTCCGCCCACGAACGCATCGATCGTCGTGGTCGTGCCCGTCTCGAGATCGATGAGCTTCAGCTCGACCTCGAGGTTCGGCGGATGGCCCGTCGTTCCCGCCGGATAGCTCAGGTAGAGCACGTGCCGGCCATCGGGCGACGGATGCGGGAACCAGTTCACCCGATCGTCGTGCGTCACGCGCTCCAGCCCAGAGCCGTCGACGCGCATGCGGAACAGCTGCGCGTGGCCCGGGTATTCACGCGCACGCTCGGAATTGAACCAGATCCACTCGCCGTCGGCCGAGAACTCCGCCCCGTCGTCGGCGAACGCGTCATTCGTGAGTTGCGTGTGCGCGCCGCCTGCCACCGGCAGCGTATAGACGTTGGTCACCCACTGGCCGGATGCGTCGAGCCCGCCCCCGACGGCGGCCAGCGTCAGACCGTCTGGCGACACCCCGTGCAGGTAGTATTTGAAGCGCAGCGCCGGGTCGGACGGCCGCGTGATCCTCTGCGCCGGCCCGCCCGCCCACGGGATGCTGTAGAGGTGCCCGTCGCGGGCGGTGACCAGCAGCGTCGAGCCGTCTGGCGAGATCACGTGGTCGTTGTTCACGACGAGCGGCGCCGGCACCTCGATCTGCTCGAGCTCTGCGGGGCCGTCGGCGAGCAGGCGCACGAGACCACCGTCGACGTTCAAGACGAGCCAGTCTCCGCCGGGGTGCCAGTTCGGCGCCTCGACGAGACGCGTGGACGAGCTGAAGGCCACGGTCGCCGAACCCGTGTCGACGTCGAAGATGCGCACCTCGGCGCGCTGGCCTGCACGGAGCGTCAGGAAGGTCATGCCCTCCATTCTGGCGGGCCGACGACCTGGTCGGCTGACGGCTCAGTCGACTCGAGTCGCCGCCTCCCGCATCGGCAGCACGATGCGGAACGCCGTGTCTCCCGGGCGCGAGCTGACCTCGACGCTGCCGCCATGCGCATCCACGACCGCCTCGACGATCGCGAGGCCGAGGCCGGTCGAGGTCGAGCCGGCCCGGCGAAACCGCGAGACGTCGCCGCGCACGAAGCGTTCGAACAGGGTGTCGACCAACACGGGATCGATGCCCGGGCCGTCGTCGGAGACCGTGATGATCGCGCTCGGCGCCCCGGATGCGTCGACGCCCGACGCGAGCGCCACCGTCACTTCGGTGCCCGCGGGCGTGTGCACCCGGGCGTTCGCGAGCAGATTCGACACGACCTGATAGAGCCGCGGCCCGTCTCCGGGCACCTCGAGCGGCTCCTCGGGCAGGTCGAGCACCCACTCGTGGTCGGGGGCGGCGACGTGGGCATCGCTGACGGCATCCACGAGAATGCGGGTGAGGTCGACCGACGCCTTTTCGAGCGACGGCCCCTCGTCGAGCCGGGCGAGCAGCAGCAGGTCTTCGACGAGGCCGGTCATGCGCGTCGCCTCGGACTCGATGCGGCCGAGCGAATGGGCGACGTCGGCGGGCACGGGCAGCTCGAAGTCGCCGCGTCGGGTCAGCTCCGCATAGCCGCGGATCGAGGCGAGGGGCGTTCTGAGCTCGTGGCTGGCGTCGGCCACGAACCGGCGCACCTTGTTCTCGCTCGCCTGCCGCGACGACAGGGCCGAGGCCACGTGAAGGAGCAGCTTGTTGAGCGAGGCGCCCACCCTGCCGACCTCGGTGCGCGGGTCGGTGTCGGCATCCGCAACCCGCTCGGCGAGCGCCACGTCGCCGCGGTCGAGCTGAAGCCGGGTGACCCGGGTCGCGGTCGCGACCACACGGTCGAGGGGCCGCAGGGCGAGTCGGATGAGCACGGTTCCGAGCAGAGCGGCCACGACGAGGCCGCCGACGGTCACGAGAACGGTCACGATCACCAGCCGCGTGACCGTGGCCGTGACGTCGGAGAGCGGAAGCCCCACGACGATTCCGTCGCCCGCGGGCGAGAGATCGAACGCCACCCGGTAGTCGCCGAGCGAGCCGCCGAGGCTCACCGTCTGCGGGTCGTCGGTGACGACCAGCGACGACAGGATCTCGAGCTGCTCGGCCGAGAGCTGCTGCACGACCCCCGCGGAGTCGACGATCGCGGCCCGGTCGACGACGCCCGAGCGCGTGAATCCGCCGAGCGTTCCCGCGGCCTGGCCCGGCCCGCCCACGAACGTCGGATCTGTGCTGCCGCTCGACCCCGAGCCGGATTCGGGTGGCGGCCGGTCGATCGACATGAGCGACCTGTTCGTGGCCGTCTGCAGCTGGGAGTCGAGTCGGCCGAGGAGGAAGCCGTTCAGAGCGAGCGACGAGACCACTCCGATGATGAGCCCGACGAGGGCGATGAGGGCGAGAACGCTCAGGATGAGCCGGTTGCGCAGGGTCATGGATCGCACGGGTGCAGGCCGTCGGCGCTCAGGCCGACTTGAGGATGTAGCCCGCGCCGCGCACTGTGTGGATCATCTGCGGGCGCCCGGCATCCACCTTCTTCCGCAGGTACGAGATGTAGATCTCGACCACGCTGGAGCGCCCGCCGAAGTCGTAGCTCCAGACCCGGTCGAGGATCTGCGCCTTCGACAGCACCCGGCGCGGGTTGCGCATGAGAAATCTGAGGAGTTCGAACTCAGTGGCCGTGAGTTCGATCGGCTCGCCGCCGCGATGCACCTCGTGGCTGTCTTCGTTGAGCACGAGGTCTCCGATCGCGACCTCGGGGTCGAAGGCATCGGTGAGCGTGAGCGTCGAACGCCGGATGAGCCCGCGCAGGCGCGCCACCAGTTCTTCGAGGCTGAACGGCTTGGTCACGTAGTCGTCGCCGCCCGCCGTGAGACCGGCGATGCGGTCGTCGAGCGCATCCTTCGCCGTGAGGAACAGCACCGGGGTCTCCTGCCCGTCTGCGCGCAGTCGCTGCAGCACGGCAAGGCCGTCGAGGTCGGGAAGCATGATGTCGAGCACGATGACGTCGGGCGCGAATTCGCGGGCGATGCGCAGCGCGGTCTGTCCGTCGCCGGCGGTCTTGATGTCCCATCCCTCGTAGCGCAGGGCCATCTGCAGCAGGTCTGTGAGCGTGGCCTCGTCGTCGACGACGAGGGCGCGCACGGGAGAGCCGTCGGCCCGGGTGATCTTGGGCCTGGAGGCGGAAGCGGAGTTCTCGGTCACAAGAAGAGTATCGACGAGATTCCTATGAGGGTCCTATGAGCGTGGCTGCGATCGCCTGTGCGGCGCCAGCACCCTCGCGAACCGCTCCGGTCAGGTTGTGCGCTCCCCCGCGATCCACACGGCCCGGATGTCCCTGGTCGCCGAGATCGTCGTCGTCGGGTCGCCGCCGACGAGCACGAGATCTGCCCGCAGCCCGGGCCGGACGGCCCCGCGGTCGGCGAGCCGGAAGACGCGGGCCGCGAACTCGCCGGCGCCGTGCAGGGCGTCGGCCGGCGACAGTCCCGCGGCGACCAGCCGTTCGAGTTCGTCGTGCAACGACTCTCCGTGCGGCGGCTGCGCGGGGGTGCCGGTCTCGTCGTTCGAATCGGTGCCCACCAGCACCACGTTGCCCGCCCGTACGAATGAGCGCACGGTCGCCTCGGCGAACGAGTAACGCATCCGCAGGTCTTTGACCACGATCGACAGCACGCGGAACATCGGCTTGCCTCCGATGTTCTTCACGACCCCCTGCATCATCGCGAGGGTGGGGATGATGACGGTGCCGCGCTCGGCGAGTTCCTGTTCGAACTCCGCCCCGAGTTCGCTCGTCAGAGCGGCGTGCGTGACGATGTCGAGCCCTGCGCGCACGGCGGTGCGCAGCGTGTCGGCGCTGACGACGTGCGCGATCGTGAGCAGCCCGGCCTTGTGCGCTTCGACGACGACTGCGGCGATGACCTCGGGAGCGAGCGGCTTGGCGCCAGGGACGTGCGGGTCTTCGACCATGATCTTGATGAAGTCGGAGCCGTCGCTGACGCGATCGGCGATGAATCTCGCTGCCTCTTCCGGCCGAGCGAGCGCCGTCGACGGGTCGAAACCCATCTTCGTCACGAACATCGAATCGGGGCCGCTGGCCGGTCTCCCCGCCGTGAACAGACTGGTGGCGCCGTCGAGCTTCTTGAGCGCCATCGTGGCGTCGAAGTGTCTCGCGGCCATGTCGAGCACGGTGGTGACGCCCCAGCGTGCGCAATCGCGCAGGTGCGATTCCGCGCTCACATGCGCATGAGTGTCGATAAAGCCCGGCAGCAGATATTCGCCGGATGCATCCACTCGCTCATCGTCGGCATTCGCGATCGTGCGCTCGGCGATCAGGCCGTTTTCGACGACCACGGTCGTCGGCTCGCTCATGAGGCCGTCGCGGAAGACCCGCACATTCGTGATCGCCGTGCTCGTCGGTCGTCGTAGGGCGGTCATGATCGGACATCCACGTCGTCGAACGGCATCGGTGCAGTGCCGTGCTATATCAGCTATCGTCACACAGGTCATCAGGGTGACGCAATGCGGAACGCCTGATGTGGAATCATGAGCGAACCACACACGAAAGGCGGGATCAGCGTTGCCACCAGAACCCGCCGTACGTTCGGTGAGCGGTCAATCGATCTCCACCGTCGACCTCGTGACCGCCGAGATCCGTCGCGCCGTTCTGACCGGCGCTCTCCCGCCCGGCGAACAATTCTCCATTCGTGAACTCACGCGCCAGCTCGGCGTCAGCCACATCCCGATCCGGGAGGCCCTGCGCCGGCTCGAGTCGCAGGGGCTCATCATTCTGAAGCAGGCCCAGAGTGCCACAGTCGCGTCGCTGACGACCGACGACATGGAATCGATCTACCGGCTCCGACTCACGATCGAACCGCAACTCGCGGCGGATTCGGTCGCTGTGCAGACGCCGGAGGGCTTCGCGCGCCTGAAGGAGTGGCTCGAACTCAGCCGCGACGACGATCCCGAGGTTGCCTGGAAGGGTCACCATGACTTTCACGAGGGTCTCGTTCTGCCGGCGGCATCAGACTGGGACCTGCGCATCCTGAATCTGCTCTGGACTGCGGCCGAACGCTACACGCATCTCGTGTTCGATCCGACGCCGATCGACGAGGCGGAACGGCGGCGGCGCTACGACTCGCACGCGCTGCTGCTGCAGTCGGCGCTCGACGGCGATGCGACCCGTATGCGCGACCTCCTCATCCAGCACTTCACGTTCAACGAAGACGAAATTCGTCTTCGAATCGATGCCCTGGCCCGCATCAGGCCGGCAAGTTCGGCCGGCCCCCGATGAGCTGGGCTATGCGATACGTGACGAAGTCGCCCATGACCAGCGAGGTCACCGTACGCTTGACGCCCTCGATGGCGAGGATGAGGCCGGCGATTCGATAGAGATCGTCGGCGTCTTTCGCCACCACGTGCGCGAGAAGGTCGCCGACGCCCGAGATGCCGTGCACCTGGAGCACCTCCGGTACGGCCTCGAGATCGACGGAGATCAGGGCCAGCCGGCGCTGTTTCACCGTGGTGAACACGAAGGCCTCCAACGGGTAGCCGAGGAAGGCGGGGTCGATGCGCCGTTCGAACGAGCGCAGTGAGCGCTCGCTCTCGTAGCGCGCGAGCCGTGCGCGCACGGTGTTGCGGGCCAGGCCCGTCGTCTCCGCCAACGCCAGGTTGGTGGCATCCGGAGTGTCGGCGAGGGCCCTCAGCAACGCCGCATCGATGTCGTCGGCCGGTCGGGACCATGTCATTGTGCTCACCTCTCTCGCTCCCCCGCGGGGCCGCGATGATCATTATGCTCAATTCAACACCGCCATATTGCGCAGAAACTGAGTCGGGTGCTGCAATGAGCGCATGACCACCATTCCTCTCGCGGCCCCCTCCCCCGCGATCCCGGCGCACGACGACGACGTCTTCGCCGCAGATACCGACAGCGCACTCCGCGACATCGAAAGGCGCGTGCTCTGGCTCGCGACCTCGATCGTGCACCACGCCAACCGGGTGCGGCCGAACGTCTCCGGCATGAAGGTCGGCGGGCACCAAGCCTCGAGCGCCTCGCTCGCCACGATCATGACCTCGCTCTGGTTCGAGCAGCTCACGGCCGACGACCGTGTATCGGTGAAGCCCCACGCCTCGCCCGTGCTGCACGCCATCAACTACCTGCTCGGCACGCTCGACGAGAACTACCTCACCACGTTGCGCGAGTTCGGCGGGCTGCAGAGCTACCCGAGTCGGTCGAAAGATCCGGATGCCGCCGACTACTCGACGGGTTCCGTGGGCATCGGCGCCACCGCTCCCATCTGGGGTGCGATCGCCCGCCGCTACACCGAGACCCTCACCGGAGTTCCCGACCGCGGCCGCCAGTATTCTCTGCTCGGTGACGCCGAGCTCGACGAGGGTGCCATCTGGGAGGCTGTGCTCGACTCGTCGGTGCAGGACCTCGGCGAGATCGTGTGGATCATCGACCTGAACCGGCAGTCGCTGGATCGCGTGGTTCCGAACATCTCGGCGGGCAAGATCGAGAAACTCTTCGACGCCGCGGGATGGCAGGTGCTGACCGTGCGCTTCGGCCGACTGTTGGAGTCGCTGATGAACCGGCCGGGCGGCGACGCCCTGCGCCGCAGGATCGTCGACATGCCCAACGCCGAGTACCAGCGCCTTCTCCGCTGCTCCGGCGCGGAGCTGCACACCCGCCTCCCCGGTGCAGGCGACGACGCAGCAGCCATCGCCGCGCTCTGCGACGGTATCGACGATCACACCCTGCTGGCGGCCATCCGCAATCTCGGCGGCCACGATCTCGCGGCACTCCGCCAGGCCTATGCCGAGATCGACGACTCACGGCCCACCGTCATCATCGCGTACACCATCAAGGGCTACGGCCTGCCCATCGAAGGGCACCCGCAGAACCATTCGTCACTGCTCTCGATAGAGCAGTACGACGCCTTCGCCGAGCAGTCCGGTGAACGCGCGTCTGCACCCTGGTCGCGCTTCGGCCTCGGCACCGACGCCGGCCGGTTGTGCGACGAGGCCGCCGCCCGCCTGGTGCGTCGCGAGATCCCGGCCGCCCGGCCGCCCGTCGTGCCGACCGACCTCGGCCGAACGCCCACGGGGGTGGCCACCACGCAGGCCGCCGTGGGCCGGGCACTCCTCGACCTCACCCGGGCGGCTCCGGATGCGGCGCGCCGCGTCGTCACGGTGAGCCCCGATGTGAGCTCGAGCACGAATCTGGCGGGGTGGATCAACAAGGTGGGCGTCTGGTCGACCGAGGAGCGGCGCGACTGGTTCGATGACGACGCCGAGACGCTCATGCACTGGCGCCAGCGGCCATCCGGTCAGCACATCGAACTCGGCATCGCCGAGGTCAACCTCGTGGGTGTGCTCGGCGAGCTCGGAGCGACGTGGAGCCGCTGGGGCGAGACGCTCTTTCCGATCGGCACCATCTACGACCCGTTCGTCGAACGTGCCCTCGAGCCGTGGTCGTTCGGCATGTACGCGGGCGGCCAGTCCATACTCGTCGGCACCCCCTCGGGAGTCACCCTCGCACCCGAGGGCGGCGCCCACCAGTCGATCACGACCCCGTCGATCGGCCTGGAGCAACCCGAGTGCATCAGCTACGAGCCCGCCTTCGTGGTGGATGTCGAGTGGACGCTGCTGGCGGCGATGGGACAGCTCGGACGGCCGGGCGGCAAATCGGCGTACCTCCGGCTCTCGACGAAGCTCGTCGACCAGAAGCTCGCCGGAGTGCCCGACGACCCCGCAGCCCGCGAGCGCCGGCGGCGACAGGTCGTGGCAGGCGCCTACCTGATCCGGGGCGTCGAGACGCCCCGGGTGAGCCTCGTCACCATGGGCGCGATGGTTCCCGAAACTCTCGACGCTGCGGAGCGGCTCTCCGTGCAGGGTGTCGCCACCGAGGTGATCTGCGTGACGAGCCCCGGGCTGCTGTTCGAAGCCGCCCAGGCCCGCGATGGGCAGGGTGACGCCGCGTCGTGGATTCTCGACCAGGTGTTTCCCGCCGAGCGCTCGGCGCCTATGGTGACCGTTCTCGACGGACACCCGCACACGCTCGCCTTTCTGGCGGGCATCAACCGGGTGCCGAGTCGGCACCTGGGGGTGAGCCGCTTCGGGCAGGCCGGCGATGTCGACGCCGTGTACAGCTATCACGGCATCGACACCGACTCGATCGTGCGAGCGGCCCTCGACGTCACCGCCTGAAATTCAGTCGGCGCTCCCGCGAGCGCCGATCAGGCCGAGAACGTGGCGGATCAGGCCAGCGACTTCACGAAGGCGAGTTGCTCCGCCTGGAACCCTGCGCCCGCGGTGTGGAAGTCGATGCAGTGCCCGCTGCCAGGCACGAGCGCGGCGTCGACCCGGGGCGAGTTCACGAAGGCCGCGGCGAAGTCGGCGACCTGCTGGGCATCCGTGATCCACAGGGCGTCGAACTCCGCCTGGCGGCTGTGCACGGGAACGGCGACCCGCGACGCGACCTCGCGCACGCGCTCGATCCAGGTCGAGGTGATGTCGATGAGCTCGGCGCGGGGAACGGGGGTGTTCGACGGATGGCTCGCGGCCGGCATCTCGCTGTCGTAGCTGCCCTCCGGCCCGAACATCACGCTGTCTTTCACCTGCGTGGGCAGATCGATCAGAGGAATGTCGGGCAACTCCTGCCAGGCCTTGGCCGATTCCGGTGGAACGTCGAGCAGACAGCCTGAGACCGCGATTCCGAGAAGAGGCCACGACGGCCGGTTCGCAGCGATGTCGGTCGCGATCGCGCCTCCGATGGAGTGGGCGATGATCACGATACCGGATGCCCGGTCGGACCACTCCTCCCAGATGCGGCCGATCACGTCGCTCACAACGAGCGCGTTGCTCGCGATTATCGAGTCCGAGGGCTCGAGCATCGTGCTCGCGCCGTAGGCCGGACGATCGAGTGCGATGACCGGGATGCCCTGCTCGTCGGCACGCTCGAGAAGCGAGTGGCCTGGAATGTCGAAGTAGGCCGACGAATAGGTGCCGCCGTGCAGGGCGATCACGAGTGGGCCTCGATTCCCGCCTCCCTCGGCTGCAGTGCGGTTCTGAACGCCGGAGATGGCGACGCCGAGATCGGCACCGTTCTCGGGTGCGGGGCGGGTGATCGGGTGGGCGGGTGTACCTGTGACCATTTCATCTCCATTGATTGTCTGGCTGGGTGGGTGGGTGGCGGTTCGTCTGTCAGGCGGATTGGTAGGCGTCTCTGATGAGAGGCACGAGTGCGAGCGCCGCGTCACGGTCGAGCAGTTGCTGTCGCAGCTGCAGGATGTTGGCGGAGCGATGCTCGGGGGGCACGTCTTCACCCCGAGGCACGATGAGTACGTGAAAATGAGGATAGGACTCCCCGAAGGTCATGAGGTAGGTCGCGGCCGACCCCGTGACGGTCGTGACCGCGGCGATCACCCGCTTCGCCTGGTGGGCGAACGTGTCCAAGCGCTCATTGCTCAAGCCGTTCCAGCCCACGACATGGTCTCGAGCGCGCAGAATCAGCCAGCCGGGCGCCTCGTAGCCGGGCGTGACCTCGCACGCCCACAGGTCGTCGCGAAAGATCACGGCGTCGTCGGGGGCGGTCTCTGAGGCGCAGATCAGGCAATCGGCCTCGGACAGGAATGGGATCATCGATGGACTCGCTATTCGCTATGCTATATCGGCTATCGTTGCACGCTTCCATCCATTGGCACAAGAGCTCGGCTCCTGGGTTCTCTTCGTGCACACTGGGGCGATACAGCGTCTGCCCGTGATGACGCCCTAACCGATGACCCGCAGGAGACAAAGATGTCAACCGTCACCAATCGAGCAACCTCCCGTCCGATCGTTGCGCCGAAACTCCATCACACGACCTTCACCACCCTCCGCCTCGACGAGATGGTGGCCTGGTACGAGAACGCCGTGGGCCTCTACCCCGCGTTCCACGGCGACCAGGCCGCGTGGCTCACCAACGACGAAGCGAACCACCGCATCGCCTTCCTCTCGCCTCCCGGACTGAAGCACCCCGTCGACAAGTCCCACAGCACGGGCGTGCACCACACGGCGTTCGAGTACAACACCTTCGACCAGTGGCTCGACAACTACATCCGCCTGCGCGACCAGGGCATCCTGCCCTTTTTGTGGCTCGACCACGGCATCACGATGTCGGTCTACTACCAAGATCCCGATGGCAACGGCGTCGAGATCCAGGTGGACTGCTTCGGAAACTGGGAGGACTCGAAACAGTGGATCTCCTCCGCCCTCGAGTTCGCCGAGAACCCGATCGGCTCCTGGTTCGATCCCGAGAAGCTCGTGCAGGCTCGCGCTGAGGGCCTGGATTTCGCGGAGATCCACCGGCGCACCCGCGCGGGCGAGTACACCCCCGAGAACATTCCGACCGACATCTTCTTGCCCGAACTGTACTGAACGCCCGTCTCTGTCGACACCGCTGTAAGGGAACCCATGAGAATCGCCAACCTGTCCGGACGCCTGTCGATCGTGGCCGACGGCCGCGCGCTCGATGTCGAGACCGCGAGCGGCGGCGAATTCTCATCCGATCCCCAGGCCGTCTACGAGCGGTGGGATGAGTTCGTCGCGTGGGCGACGGCGGCCGATGCCGGCGCGGCCGTCGCCTACAGCGACGACGACCTCGGCGCTCCGACTCCTCGGCCACGGCAGATCTTCGCCATCGGACTCAATTACCGCGAACACGCCGAAGAGAGCGGATTCGCCATCCCGGAGCATCCGGTCGTCTTTACCAAGTTCCCCAGCAGCATCGGTGGGCCCCGCGTCGACATCGAATTGCCGAGCGACACCATCGACTACGAGGTCGAGCTGGTGGTCGTCATCGGCCGCGAGGCGCACCGCATCTCGGCGGCCGAGGCCTGGAGCCACGTGGCCGGGCTGACGGCCGGCCAAGATGTCAGCGACCGCGCGGTGCAGAGTCGTGGGCCGGCGCCGCAGTTCAACCTGGCGAAGTCGTTCCCGAACTTCTCGCCGATCGGTCCGGTCGTCGTGACTGCCGACGAGTTTGCCGACGCCGACTCCATCCGGGTGCAGACGCTCGTCGAGACCGACGGAAGCGAGGCCGGCGTGCAAGACGGCAACACCGACGACCTGATCTTCACCGTGCCCGATCTGATCTCACGCCTGTCGCAGACACTCACGCTCTACCCCGGCGACCTCATTTTCACAGGCACGCCCTCCGGCGTGGGCCTCGGCAAGAAACCCCCGGTCTACCTCCGCCGCGGGCAGACGCTCATCACCCGCATCGAGGGTGTCGGCGAACTCCGCAACCGGCTCGTCTGACGAGGCTCGGTGGCGGGGCGTAACCTCGGCCCGGTGAAAGTGGACCAGAGCCGAGGACCCCGCGTCGCGATGATGTGCGGGCCAGGCGGTGCAGGAAAGACCACCTACGCCCGGCGCCTGGAGCGCGAGGGCTGGACGCGCCTGTCGTTCGAGGTGGAGTTCTGGGAACGCGGAATCTCGACTGTGCCCTCCGCCGACGTGGTCGCCGAGGTGGCCGCCGACTTGCGGCAGCGTATGCTTCGCCAGGTCGCGGAGGGCAACGATGTCGTGCTCGACTTCGGATTCTGGTTCCGGCGACAACGCGACGAGTTCCGCGCACTGGTGGCACCCCTGGGCATCGTGCCCGTGACCGTGTACGTCGCGACGAGTCTGGAGACCATACTGAGCCGGGTCGGCGACCGACACGGCAGGTGGGCCGACGATTGGCCGCTCACCGAGCAGACGGCGACTGAATACTTTGGGAGGTTCGAGCCGCCCACGCCCGAGGAGGGACCGCTCGAGATGGTCCGCCCGGCCGATCAGAAGGGGTAGCGACCGGGCTCGCTGCTCATCGTCGTCAGACGCACCTCGGTGAAGTCCTCCACCGCGTAGTGTCCGGAACGGCCCCATCCGCTGTCTTTCACCCCGCCGACGGGCAGCGCCGCCTCGCTGGCCATGGTGG
>NZ_CAXVWM010000135.1:0-3643 GCF_964263775.1 Agreia sp.
GCGGCCCGTCGACATCGCGTTCGCCGTGCGATTTCTGGCCACCGATGAGGCGAAGTTCGTGCACGGCACGGTTCTCGACATCGACGGAGGCATCGTGAATACGCGCCTGTCCTGAGCGTTCCCGCTCGTGATCAGCACAGAGTGTGCAGAAATCGCAGCTGGTCACGAACAACACTCGTCACGTCAGCTAGCGGCAGCACGGGCCCGCGCACGGTACGACGACGGCGACTCCCCGTGGTGCCGCTTGAACGCGTTGCTGAACGAGCTCTCCGACGAGTATCCGAGCTCGAAGGCCAGGGCTCCCACTCGGGTGTCGGGCGAGCGGAGCGCCTTCTGGGCGAGCAGCATGCGCCAGGTGATCAGGTACGCCAGCGGAGGAGATCCTGCAGCCACCCGAAACCGTTCCGCGAACGTGGAGCGCGACATGGCGGCGGCCTGGGCGAGGTCCTCCAGGCTCCACGCCTTCGACGGCTGTCCGTGGATCAGTGCAAGCGCGGGCCGCAGCCGCTCGTCGCTCAGAACTTTCAGCCATCCGGCCGGCATCTCGGCGTCGTGCATGAACCCCCGCACCACGTCGAGCAGCAGCAGCTGCCCGTACTGCCGAATGGCGAAGTCCGACCCGACCCGCTGCGCCGCCATCTCTTCGAACAGTCGCTGAACGTGGCCGCGCAGCTGCGGCCCTACCGCGTTCGACATTCCGACGTGCACGAGCGACGGCAGTGCCTGAACCAACAGCTGCCTGCCCGTCGGGTTGAGCTCGACGCGGCCGCCCACGATCACGTCGGTGTCGCGGGCGTTCGCGTCATGCGGGTCGATCATCGAACGTGCGGATGGCGGCTCGACGCGCACGGGCTTCTCGTCGCCCGTGCCGCCCTCGAGGGTGAGCCAGGAGTGGCCGTTCAACACGACGACATCTCCCGAGACCAGCTCGAGGCGCTCGCCGAGGCCGTCGGTGTCGAGCCACACGCGGCCCTGCACGACGGCGATGAACTTGAGGTCGTCGTCGATGTCGCTCGAGGTCTGCCAGCGCCCGCGAACGGCCGACGCGCCAGAGATGACGCTTCGAACTTCGATGAGGTCGAGCACGTCGGACAAGCGATCCTGGGGCATGGTTGGACTCTAGAGCATAAATACCGGACGTCACACTATTCATAATCCGACTCGAGGCGAGCAGCATTGAATTCGGGCCGGAGTGACCGGCCCGAAGTCAGGAGTCACCGTGAACACCACCCCCATGATCGCCCTCGTCACCGGCGGCAACAAAGGCATCGGCCGCGAGATCGCCTCGCAGCTCGCCGACCTCGGCCACACCGTCATCATCGGCGCGCGCGGACTCGAACGCGCAGAGGCTGCTGCCGCCGAACTGCGTGCCGCCGGCGGCGACGTGATCGGCGTGGCCCTCGACGTGACCGACCAGGCATCCATCGACGCCGCGGCCGAGACGATACGAGTCCGGTTCGGACGACTCGACTCGCTGATCAACAATGCCGGCATCAGTCATCAGCCCGGCGCCGATTTCTCGGGACAGCTGCCCGCATCGGGTGACGTCGACCAGGTGCGCTTCGTGTTCGAGACCAACGTCTTCGGCGTGATCTCGGTCACCGGCGCATTCCTGCCGCTGCTGCGTCTCTCGGCTGCACCCCGCATCGTGAACGTCTCGAGCAGCGCCGGCTCGCTGGCAGCGATCTCCGACTTCGCCAACACCGACCCGATCGGCCTCGGCTACGTTCCGTCGAAGACCGCGCTGACCGCCGTCACTCTGATGTACGCCCGAGGGCTCGTGGGCGAGGGCATTCTGGTGAACGCCGTCTGCCCGGGCTTCGTCGACACCGATCTGAACAACCACCGCGGCGTGCGCACCCCGGCCCAGGGGGCCGCATCCGCTGTTCGGATGGCGACGATCAAGAAAGACGGGCCGACCGGAACGTTCACCGACGATGCGGGCCCCGTGGCCTGGTGACGTGATCGGGCCGGGCGCGGTCGCTGGCGCCCGGGCGCTCCCGCCGGGCGCGCGGTGGCGCCGGTACCCTGCGGATATGCAGAAGTACGATGCGAAGAAGCAACACCCGGCGCTGTACGCGCCCTCGTCACGGGCGTTCAGTGACGTGGTCGTGCCACCCCTGCAGTACCTCGCCGTCGACGGCGAGGGCGATCCGAATACCGCGCCGGCCTACGCGGCCGCCATCGCGGCGCTCTTCTCCACGTCGTACACGGTGAAGTTCGCGAGCAAGGCGCGAGGCCGCGACTACGTGGTCGGTCCACTCGAAGCTCTTTGGAGCGCTGACGACCCGACCGCCTTCGTTGCACGCGACAAGAGTTCGTGGCGGTGGACCGCACTGATCAACCAGCCCGACTGGATCACCGCCGACGACGTGGCCGCCGCAGTAAACGACGCAGCCGCGAAGAAGCCCAACCCGGCGCTCTCGCTGACGCGACTGATCACGATCGACGAGGGGCGCAGCATCCAAATTCTGCACATCGGGTCGTACGACGACGAGGGGCCCACGCTTGCGCGGCTGCACGACGAATACCTGCCGCAGAACGGGTTGACGTTCAACGGGCTGCACCACGAAATTTATCTGAGCGACGCTCGGAGAACCGCCCCGGAGAAACTCAGAACGGTGCTGCGCCAGCCGGTGCGCCCCGAGGTCTCTGCGCCCTCCGCGCCGAGTCCACGCCCATGAGGCCGTTCGCGGCGTCGCCAGACCGTCCGACACGGCCACTGGTCGCGAATCGACCTCGAGCGGATGTTTTGGGTCGATATGGGCCAAGCGGCTTGCGGCTTCTTGTGCGGAGTTGGCGAGAATCGACCAAAAATCAGACGCTCGGGTCGATGTGCGGCCAGTCGTACCCGAGCGACGCGCCCCGAGCAGACCGATCCTCCCGCCCAGACAGGGTCGGCGGCTGTGCCGGTGCGCTCCGAGGTCAACCCCTGACGCCGACACAGCTCAGGGGCGTACCGTCGCTGAAAAGAAGAGGAGCACACATGACGACGAACGAATCCAAGAAGCCGGATGCCGAAGAGGTTCCCGATGGTTCCGGATCAGACGGCAGCGACCCCCAGGGCGGTGCCGACACGGCATCGGGCGGAGGAGCAGACGATGAGTGACCCTCGCCCCGAGCACACTCCGAAACCCGACGAGATCGATCCCGACGAGAAGACCGAGCCAGACGGAACTCCCGTAGAGAACCCCTCGGGTGCCGGTCGTTTCGCGCGGCCCGAACTCCTCGCGGCCTGAGCATTCCGCTCTTTCGCGCCGAGCAGAACAATGTCTGAGACGGGGTCTGTCGACGACGCTCGCTGGTTGGTCATCGCTGGCCGCAAGTGGCGCCGCACAGACCCCGTTCTCGACGTCGAGGTCGCATCCTGTATGAATTCGACTCCCTCGACGAGGTATTGATCCGCCCTACGTAACCGCTCTACGCCGAGTCTCGTACGAGCAGGGTGAGGCCGATGGTCGCCTCGGTCGCCACGGCCGGCTTGCTTCCGGCGAGGATGCGAGCGAGCAATCGGATGGCTGCCGCCGCGAGCTGCGCTTTGTCGATCGTGAGCGTGGTCAGCTCGGGCGTGACGAGTCGTCCGATTTCGAGGCCGTCGATGCCCACGACCGCGATCTGTTCCGGCACCCGCGAGCCGATGCGA
>NZ_CAXVWM010000136.1:0-8232 GCF_964263775.1 Agreia sp.
CGAGATCGTCGAGGTACACGTCGGAGAAGATGGGGTCGCGGGGGCCCCACAGCAGCAGCGAGGGAACGCCCAGCTCGCGCACGCCGGCCGCGATGCGCTCGAGCTCGTTCCACGATTCATGACTCTCGTCGACCGGGATATCGGCCACGAACGCGCCGATGCCGCCGCGCCTGTCGGCCGTGCGGTAGGGCGCGCGGTAGCCGTTCTTGACGTCGGCAGACAGGGCCGGATGCGCCAGCGCGAGCGTCGTCTCGAGAAACGCGGGCGTGGCCACCGTCGCTCGTCCCAGCACGCCGCGCTGCAGGGCGAGGCGCAGCGGCCAGGGAATGGCGCGGCTTTCGGGCTGGTGAATCGCCGTGTTCAACAGCACGACGCCGGCGAGTGAGTCAGGATGATCGACCGCCCAGCCCATCGACACGACTCCGCCCCAGTCATGTCCGACCGTGACGACCGGGCCGGACAGTTCGAGGGTGTCGGTGAGCGCCGAGAGGTCCGTGACTCGCCGCGTCAACGCGCGCTCCGACCCCGTGCGCTCCGAGAATCCCATCTCGAGCTGGTCGACCGCGAGAACTCGCCACACCTCGCCCGAGCCGGTATCGGCGGCGACCGCGGCGGCATCCGTCGCGGCGGTCACGAGCCCGCGCCACAGATACGACCACGTGGGGTTGCCGTGCACGCACAGCATCGTGCCCACGGGCGTCACGCCGAGCTGCTCGAGAACGGCCGCGTTGTCGAGCACGTGCCAGGTGACCGGGCGACCGGAGTCGCCGCCTGAAACCTCGACGAGCCGGGAGAATCGCGCATCCATGCCCGGCAGGCCGGCAGGCGGAAGCGACGCGAAAGCGGTGCGACCCGCCGACCGGGGAAGGCGCGAGGGGCCGGCACTCACCAGGCGATCTCCATCATGGAGGTGTTGAGGCCCGAGCCCACCCCCATCAGCAGCACGCGGTTGCCGCGCACGAGCTTCGAGGCCTCTTCGGCGAGCGTGATCGGAATCGAGGCGGGGCCGACGTTGCCGAGCAGCGGGAATGTGATGGGCACCCGGGTGGCGTCGAGGTCGGCCGCTTTGACGATGGCGTTGGTGTGCACCGACGAGACCTGGTGCATGATGTAGCGGTCCATGTGCGACCAGCTCCACTGCTTCTTCGCGTCTTTCCAGGCGCTGACGACGAGCTCCATGCCTCCCTTCAGCAGGGCTTTCGCATCGGTGAACATGCCATCGACGCTGCCGACGCAGAGGTCGTTGAACTGGGTGGCCGCGCGGGTGATGCCGCCGAGCATGCGGTGGCCCTCCGGATGCAGGTCGGCCCGGCCGATCACGGCCGCCGCGGCCCCGGAACCCAGGGTGAGGCTCGCGAACTCGCTCATGAAGTCTTTGCGCTTGATGCCTTCTCGGCCCAGACGCTCGATCGTGTTGGTCTGGATCTCGTCTGCGTCTTCGCCGTCGATGATCACGGCGTAGTCGATCTGGCCGGCGTCGATGAGCTGGCCGGCGAGCGCCATGCCGTTCACGAAGCCGAGGCAGGCATTGGCGATGTCGAAGTTCGTGGCCGATGACGGCAGGCCGAGCCCGTGGTGGATGCGCACCGCGACGGAGGGCTCGAGGTGCTTGCGGGTCACCGAGGTGTTGATGAGCAGGCCCACCTGGTCGGGTCGGATGCCGGCCTCGGCGAGCGCCCTCTTGCCCGCTTCGATGGCGGCGTCGTCGAATGTCTGGCCTTCGCCCCAGTTGCGTCTCTCGTGCACTCCGGCGACGCGCTGCAGAAGGCCGGTGGGAAGTTTCAGCCGTTTCAGAGCGGGAGCGAGCCGACGATCGATCTCAGCTGATGTCGTGATTCGGGTCGCCATGGTGGTTGCGACCGACAGAAGTGCGACATTGCGGTGAGTCGTCGTAGCGTTTCCGTCCAACGGAGGTTCCTATCGAGTTGTGTTCGTGGGGTGCGGCTCGCGAACCGAGCGATCGTCCAGAGGAGAGTTTAGTTCCTCACAAGCTGGGGGTTGCCCCACTTGACTCCGCTTACCGCCCCCCACGCGCACTACTCTGCTGCGGCGGCGAGAAACTCGGCGAGCGGCGTGCTGTCGCGGCCGAGAAGGCGCTGCAGGTCGCGGGACTCCGTGTACAGGTCGCCACGCTTGGCCGCCACATCGAGTGCGGTCACGAATTCGGCGGTTCCGGCGTCGAGGCCGGCACCTTCGAGGATCGCCTGGTTCTCCTCGGGCGACACATCGCGGTACTCGATCGTCGTGCCGGTCGCCACTGTGAGCGCCGAGGCGAGGTCGGTCATGGTGAACGCGGGCGCACCGCCGAGTTCGTAGGTCGCATTCTCGTGGCCCGGCTGCGTGATGGCCGCGACAGCCGCCGCGGCGTAGTCCGCTCGCGGTGCGCCCGACACGAGGCCGTCGCCGGCGGCCCCGACCATTTCTCCGGAGGCGCGGTTATGGTCGAGCTGGCCGAGATAGTTCTCGACGTACCATCCGTTGCGCAGAATGGTGAAGGGCACACCGGATGCCCGAAGCACCGCTTCTGTCGCCTTGTGCTCGGGGGCGAGAACGAGCTCAGACGTGTCGGCACGGGGTGCGCTCGTGTAGACGATGCGCGAGACTCCGGCGCCCTTCGCTGCGTCGATCACGTTCGCGTGCTGCTCGGCGCGCTTGCCGATCTCGGTGCCTGAGACCAGCAGCAGGAGGTCGACGCCGTCGAGTGCGGTGGAGAGCGTGGCGGGGTCGGAGTAGTCGGCGGCGCGCACCTGCACTCCCTGTTCGGCCAGGTCGGCGGCCTTGGAGGGCGTGCGCACGAGGGCGATGATGTCGCTCGGTGCGATGCCCGACTTGATGAGGGCGCTCACCGCGTGGCGGCCGAAGTGTCCTGATGCTCCGGTGACGGCGTAGGTGGTCATGATGATTCTCCTTTTTGCTTTCGATCGTGTAGCACTAACTATTACACAGTACGCACGAATGCGCAGCACGGGTTACGATAGGAACATGACAGACGAGGCGACCCCGAGCGACGAACTCGTCACCTCCGTCTTCGCACGCGATTGCACGTCGCGCGCTGCCCTCGAAGACGTGTCCACGAAGTGGTCGAGCCTGGCCCTGCTCGCGCTGGGCGAGGGCGACTTTCGCTTCAATGCGCTGCGCCGCAAGGTCGAGGGGGTCAGCGAGAAGATGCTCTCGCAAACCCTTCAGACCCTCGAACGCGATGGAATGGTCACTCGCGAGGTGCACTCCACCATTCCGCCCCGCGTGGAGTACTCGCTCACCGTGCTCGGAACCCTCGTCGCCGAGAACCTGCGCACCCTCGCCGACCTGCTCGAGGCATCCGCACCCGACATCGGAGCCACCCGCGCCACCTACGACGAGGCGCGCGCGACCGCCTGACCCGCGTCGCGGCATCCGCACCCGGCGGCGCTAGTGCCCCGTGCTCGTTCGGCGCGGCAGCGCGAACACGAGCAGGAACGCCAGCACCGCGAAGCCGAGCGAGACGACCATCGCCGCTGCCGCCGCGTCGGTGAATCCGGTGGCCACGGCATCCGCCGTCTTGCCCCCGATCACCAGGTTGCCGAAGAACACGCTGCCGATCACGGCGATGCCGACCGCGCTTCCGATGCGCTGCACAGCGCTGATCACGCCGCTGGCCGCGCCCGCCTCGCGCCGGTCGACCGTGGCCACGATGAATTGCGCGTTCGGGGCGATGAACAGGCCGTTGCCGAGACCCGCGATGAGCAGCGGAGCGATCAGCAGCCAATTGGTGAGCTCGGCCGCGTTCGTGAGCAGCAGAACGAGCCAGAGCCAGAGCAGGCCGAGAACGACCAGCGACGTTCCGATGATCAGCACCGTGCGGCCGAGTCGCTGCGTGAGCCTGTTGCTCTGCGCGCTGCCCACGATGCCTCCGATGGCGAAGGGAATCGAGACGATGCCCGATTCGAGCGCCGTGTGGCCGAGGCCCGACTGCCACAAAATCGAGATCGTGAAGAAGATGCTCGTGAAGGCGGCGAAGTACACGAGTGCGAGGATGACGCCGCCGGTGAAGGCGGGGTGCGAGAACAATCGGGGCGGAACGAGCGGGCTGCGGCCGCGCTTCGCGTAGGCGACCTCCCACGCACCGAACGCGACCATGAGCAGGGCGCCCACGATCAGGGTGAGGATCGTCCAGAGCGGCCAGCCCTGGTCCTGACCCTCGATCAGGGGAACGAGCAGCGCGATGAGGCTCGCCGACACCAGCACCAGACCGATCCAGTCGAGACCCGAGCGATCGGCGTGGCTCGCCTCCTCGGCGCTCTGCTTCGGCAGCAGGATGGCCGCCGCGATGAGCGTCGCGATGCCGATGGGCAGGTTCACCCAGAAGACGAGTCGCCATCCGTCGGTCTCACCGAAGGCCTGGATGAGCAGGCCGCCGATGATCGGACCGAGCGCCGACGAGACGCCGATGACGGCACCCATGATCGCGAACGCCTTGCCGCGCACGCGACCGGGAAAGAGAAGCTGGATGAACGCGGTCACGGCGGGCACGAACATTCCGCCGGCGAGACCCTGAACGACACGGGCGATGACGAGCTGCAGGTCGTCTTGGGCGAGGCCGCAGAAGAGACTGGCGATCGTGAACAGTGCAAGACCGGTGAAGAAGACCCACTTGTGCCCGATCCGGTCGCCGACACGTCCGGCCGGAATCAGGGCGAGGCCGAACGCGAGCGCGTAGCCCGAGATGATCCACGACAGCGTGCCCTCGCTGGCGTCGAGCGTCGTACGAATAGTGGGCAGGGCGACGTTGACGATCGTGGTGTCGAGCAGCGCCATGAACATGCCGGCGAGCAGCACGATGAGGGCCTGCCACGCCCGACGCGAGACGACGGGAGGTGCGGAGGAGGGGTTGTCGCCCCGGACAGTTTCAGCCACGAACGGGCCTTTCAGAATGAAAACCAGCCGTACGAATCGATCGCACGAACGAAGCCCGGGTGCGGACGACTGTGCGAGTCTACGTCACAGGCCAGGTGCTCACGCAGCGACGACCCCGCGAAGATTCCGCCATGCTATACGTACGATGAATGCACTCACTCCGCCCGCCCCGCCAGCGGTGAAGGTCATGACCTCCGACGGCATCGCGCTCGCGACCTACGAGTTCGGCGATCCTGACGCGCCGACGGTGCTGGCGGTTCACGGCTTCGCGTCGAGCGCGCTCGTCAACTGGCACGACACCGGCTGGACGAGGGACCTCACCCGCGCGGGCTTCCGCGTGATCGCGCTCGACCAGCGCGGTCACGGGGCAAGCGACAAGCCCCATGACCCGCAGGCCTATTCGATGGAGCAGCTCGTCTCCGACCTGCTCATCGTGATGGACACGTACCTCATCGACGAGGCCGTGTATGCCGGGTACTCGCTGGGCGCGCGCGTGGGGTGGCAGGCATCCCTCGACCTGCGGGGCCGCATCACGCGCGCTGTGCTCGGGGGCATACCGGATGGCCGGCCGCTCACCCGGCTGCGAACCGACCAGGCGCGCGCGTTCATCGCCGACGGCTCGCCGGTGCACGACAAAATCACGAATGCCTACGTCACGATGGCCTCGGCCATCCCGGGCAACGACCTGACCGCATTGATGAGCCTCGTCGACGGGATGCGCGACGGCATCCAGCCCGACCCCGGCAACCCGCCGGCGCAGCCCGTGCTGTTCGCCACGGGCAGCGACGACGGAATCCTCGAGCGCTCGAGACGCCTCGCGGCCGCGACCCCGAACGGCAGCTTCTGCGAGATTCCCGGCCGCAATCACTTCAACGCGCCCACCTCTCGGCACTTTCGCGACGCGGCGCTCGCGTTCCTGCGTGAAGACGTTCCGGCATGACGAGGTTCCCGTATCAAGACGAGAGGCAACGATGACTGAAGCACCGAAGCACTACGACGTGGCCGTGATCGGCGCCGGCCCGGCCGGAACGGCGGCCGCACTGCGTGCCGCGGAGTTGGGCGCAACGGTCGTCGTGCTGGAGGCGGGAAAGCTCGGGGGAACCTGTGTGAACACGGGGTGCGTACCTACCCGGGTGCTCGCGAAGACGGCACGGCTGATTCGCGAGACCCGCCACGCCGATGTCTACGGGGTCGACGTGGCTGCGCCGGTCATCGACTGGGCGAGCACGGTGGCCCGCGTGCAGGACCGGGTCGACAGGGTGCGCTCGATCAAGCGGGAGGCCGCGCGTTTCTCGGAGGCCGGCATCGACCTCATCCGAGAGGGCCGCGCGCGTTTCGCCGACGATTCGACGCTCGTGCTCGACAGCGGCCGCCGGGTCACCGCCTCGTCTATCCTGATCTGCGTCGGCGGGCACTCGCGCCGACTGCCCATCCCGGGCAGCGAACTCGCCACGGTGCCGGAGCACGTGCTCGACCTGCCGTCGCTGCCCGGCCGCGTCGCGGTCATCGGTGCCGGCAACACGGGCGCCCAGCTGGTGACCGTCTTCAGTTCGTTCGGCTCGAAGGTGACGGTGCTCGACGTGGCTCCCCGCATTCTGATGCCGTCGGATTCGTCGATCTCGGATGCCGTGGCCGAGGCTTTCGTCTCGCAGGGAGTAGACGTACACACCGGCATCGACGGTGTCGACAGCCTGGCGCGCACCGCATCCGGAATCACGCTCTCGTGGCGAGAGGCTGGAGCCGACCGATCGGCCGACTACGACGCCGTGATCATGGCGACCGGCTGGCCCGCAGACGTCGACGACCTGGGGCTGGAGAACGCGGGCATCGAGGTCATTCGTTCGTCCATTCCGGCAGACGCATATTTCCGCACGGTGGTGCCGCACATCTTCGCCGTCGGTGATGCCAACGGTCGGGACATGCTGGTGCAGGCGGCACAGTTCGAGGGCGAGGCGGCAGCCGAGAACGCCGTACTCGGCGCCAACCGTCGCACGCCGCACCATCTGCTGCCCGCGGGAGGATTCACCGATCCCGACTACGCCGGCGTGGGGCTGACCGAGGCCGAGGCCCGCCAGCGCGACATCACCTGCGTCGTCGCGACCGTCTCGTTCTCGAGTGTCGACCGGGCTGTCATCGATGATCGAGAGACCGGTTTTCTGAAACTCATCGCCGACAGCAGGCGCGAACTGATCCTCGGCGCGCACGCCGTCGGAGAGAACGCGATCGAGGTCGTGCAGTCGGTGACGACCGCGATGGCGGCGGGGGTCGACGTCGCTACGCTGGCGAACGTTCGCTTCGCGTACCCCACATACAGCGCCGTGATCGGCATGGCCGCGCGCACCATCCTGCTCGAACCTCGCGAAGATTGACCTCGGCCCCCTCGTTCCACTAGGTTCCGTGTGAGCGCGGTTTTTCGGCGCTCGTCCACCGTCTAGGCAAAGGGGCCTCCTCGTGCGCAGAACTGTCCAAAAACGTGTCCGATTGCACGCGGCGATCGCGCTCGTCGCCTGTGCGAGCGTCTTGCTCGCGGGTGCCGATGCGGCCGGAGCGCTCGGAACACCGCCCGCGGCCTCTGCAGCCCCGGCCGTCGACGGCTTCACCGCGTACCCCTCGGTCGGCGCGGGCACCTCGTTCCTCGACCACTCCGACGCTCTCGCGGGCATGGCCGATCCCGGCTGGTACGAGTCGAACATCCCTTTCATCGACCTGCCCGACGCCGAGATCGAATCCACCTACTACTACCGCTGGCGCACCTACAAAGAGGCTCTGAAGTACACCGGGCCCGACGACGGCTGGATCGTCTCGGAGTTTCTCGGCCCGGTGGGCTACGCCGGCCCCGGAGGCGGCATCTCGGCCGCCGCCGGCCACCACATCTACGAGGGACGGTGGCTGCGCGACCAGCGCTATGTCGACGACTACGTCGACTACTGGCTCACGGGGTCGGGCGCGGGCTCCAAGCCCGCGACCGACGGGCTCAACAAGGAGACGACCGACTGGGCGCACCAGTACTCGTTCTGGGTGGCCGACGCGGTGCTGGCCAGAGCTAAAGTCGATGGCGACCTGACCGAGGCCACGGCCCTGCTGCCCGAACTCGAGCGTCAGTGGCAGGCATGGTCGCCGCAGTTCAACGCCGAGCTCGGCCTGTACTGGCAGGCGCCGGTGTGGGATGCGATGGAGTTCACGGCGAGCTCCTACCAGAGCGACGACCCCTACCACGGCGGCGAGGGCTATCGCCCGACTCTGAACGCCTACCAGTACGGCGACGCGATGGCGATCGCCGAGCTGGCCCGACTGACGGGCGACACGGAGACCGCCGCCCAGTACGAGGCCTCGGCAGCA
>NZ_CAXVWM010000137.1:0-3371 GCF_964263775.1 Agreia sp.
GCGGCATCGACGGCGGCATGTACCGGCTCGTCGAGGCGCTCGTCGCCGACTGCGAGAAGTTCGGCGTCGAATTCCGGATGTCGACGGCCGTCGAGCGCACGGGTCTCGTCGGGGGGCCGCCCCCGTCGACAGGCTCAGGGAACGGCGGCGGCTGGACTACCACCGCGACCACCGCGACCACAGCGACCACAGCGACCGCCGCCGACGACGAGACCGCCGCCCCCATGGTTGACGACGAGGCCGTCGAGATCACGTCGCGGGCCGTCATCGTGGCCTCGTCGTTCCGAAGCGCACTCGCCCTGCTCGGCGGACTCGGCCTCGACGTCGGCGCATCCGAGTCGTGGCCCGAGCCGGCGTCGGTCGAGCTCGCCACCCTCGTGGTCGACGATGCGCGGCTCGACGCGGCGCCTCGCGGAACGGGTGTGCTCGTCGCGAAGGGTGTCCCGGGCATCCACGCGAAGGCGCTCACCCATGCCACGGCCAAGTGGAACTGGCTCGCCGAGGCGGCCGGCCCCGGCAGGCACGTGCTGCGCCTCTCTTATGACCGCGACGTGACCACGATGTCGGCCGCGATGTTGCCCGCGCAGTCGCCGACACAGGCCCAGGCGCTTGCCGACGCGTCGGCTCTGCTGGGACTCGGGCTCGACGCGAGCTCGGTGCGGGGCTTCGACGTCACGCGCTGGAACGACTCCCTGGCCTTTGCGACGGTCGGTCACCGCGCCCGCGTCGAAAACGTGAGCACGCAGGCCGCCTCCGTTGCCGGCCTGCTCGTCGTGGGCGCTTGGATGGCGGGCACCGGCCTGGCCGCGACGGTCGCGCAGTCGCGCACCGCGGCATCCGATTTCGCCTTCGGGCTGCGCACGGCGCCCGGCTCCTAACACACGTGCGCTCTCCACATCATCCCGCGTCACGCACAGGCCGCACGGTCTACGCTTATAGCTCACGCCAACTCTTGAATGGATCGGAGTCGTCATGCGCGGCAAATTGATTTTGGTGCTCGGCCTGGCCACAGGCTACGTTCTCGGCTCGCGTGCCGGAAGGCCGCGCTACGAGCAGATCAAGTCGGGAGCCGAGAAGGTCTGGAACCTCGCACCCGTTCAGCAGGCTGCCGGCACCGTGAAGAGCTTCGCCGGAGAGCGCGTCGACGTGCTGCAGGCCAAAGCCGGCCGGGGCGCCAAGAAGGTCGTGTCGTCGCTTCTCAACCTCGACGACAGCAAGTCCAAACCTAAGTCCACGCCGAAAGCGACGTCCGACTCGAAGGCGAGTTCCGACCCGAAGGCGACCTCGACGACCACGATGACTCCGGCCACGCCCGCGCCCGCCACCGCGGCGACCGACACCGACGAGTAGGCCGGTTTCATGACGAACATCCCCAATCCGGCTCGCAAGAAGTCGCTCGGCGAACTTCTCGGCGAGCTTCCCGGTCTGCTGACCTCACTCGTGAAAGACGAGATAGAGGGTCTGAAGCGCGAGATCACCTCGCGACTCGCCAAGCTCGGCGTGGGCGCCGGTCTCTTCGTCGCCGCGGCACTTCTCGGGTTCTTCGCCCTCGCCGTGCTCATCGCCGCCGCCGTTCTCGGGCTTTCGACGGTGTTCTCCCCGTGGCTCGCCGCCCTGATCGTCGCGGGCGCCCTGCTGATCATCGTCGCGATCCTCGTGCTCGTCGGCGTTCGAAGCGTCAAGAAGGGCATTCCGCCCGTTCCCGAGGAGTCGGTCGATTCCCTCAAGAAAGACGTCAACGCGATCAAGGGACTCGGCCGATGAGCAACGACAAAAAAGACGCTCCCATCGACGCCGCCGTCGCGCGCGCCTCCGCCCAGGTCGCGAAATCCTCGGCTGAGCGCAACGACAAGCCTGAGGAGCCCAAGCGCAGCTCGGCTGAACTCTCGGCCGACATCGTCAAGAACCGCGAGGCGCTCGCGTCGACCCTCGACGCGATCGAGTACAAGCTCAACGTGCCGAAGCAGGCCAAGCTGGCCGCGGCCGACATCTCCCACAAGATCCGCGTGCTGCGCGACGAGAACCCGGCGGCCCTGGCCGCGGGCGTCGGCGGGCTCGCGGTCGCCGTGGGCGGGGCAGTGTTCCTCGCCGTGCGGCTCCTGACCCGGCGCTGAGCCGGCGCGTACCTTCGCCGCCGTCCCGGGCGGCGCGAATGACGAAGAATGAATGAGGATCATGACTGACCCGACAGTCGACCAGGCCGCCACGCCCGCCGAGGAGGTCATCGGTTACACGCTGTGGGCGGTTCTGCGTCGCAACCCGCAGCGCGCCACCGCGCTCGACGGCCACGACGTGGCGGGCGCGGTGGGCCAGCTCGACGAAGCCATCGCAATCGTCGAGGCCGAGGGCGTCGTCGTGCGGGGCCTCTACGACGTGTCGGGCCTGAGGGCGGATGCCGACGTCATGTTCTGGCTGCACGGCCCGGTTCCCGAGACCCTCCAGTGGGCGCTTCGCGAACTGCGGCGCACGAGCCTCATCCAGCCTCTGCTGCCCACCTGGAACGCACTCGGAGTTCACCGCGACGCCGAGTTCTCGTCGAACCACCTGCCCGCATTTCTGCGCGGCAAGGAGCCGGCCGCCTGGGTCACGGTCTACCCGTTCGTGCGAAGCTACGAATGGTACCTGCTTCCTGAAGACGAGCGCCGCGCCATGCTCGGCGACCACGGCCGAAAGGGCAGCGAATACAGCAGCGTGCTCGCCAACACGGTCGCCTCGTTCGCACTCGGCGACTACGAGTGGATCCTCGCACTCGAAGACGACGACCTGCTGAACCTCGTCGACCTCATGCGTCACCTGCGCCAGACGGATGCCCGCCGCCACGTTCGAGAAGAGATCCCGTTCTTCACGGGTCGCCGCATCACGACGGCCGAGGTCATCGAGGTCTTGCAGTGAGCGAACGGGTGCGCAATGCGACGCCCGCCTCGGCAGACGGCCCCGAGCACGTCACCGAACCCACGACGTACGACGCCATTCTGCTCGCCTCGTTCGGCGGGCCGGAGGGCCAGGACGACGTCATCCCGTTCCTCCGCAATGTCACGCGCGGCCGGGGCATCCCCGAGGAGCGGCTCGAAGAGGTCGCCCACCACTATCGCGCGTTCGACGGCATCAGCCCGATCAACGCGCAGAACCGCGCACTGCAGTTGGCGCTTCAGGCCGAGATCGATCGTCGGGGCATCGACCTGCCGGTCATCTGGGGCAACCGCAACTGGCAGCCGTACCTCGCCGACGCGCTGCGCGAGGCATCCGCCGCGGGTCACCGCAGGCTGATCGCCATCGCGACCAGCGCCTACAGCTCGTACTCGAGCTGCCGGCAGTACCGCGAGGACTTCGCAATCGCCCTCGACGAGACAGGCCTCGGCGGCGAGCTCGAG
>NZ_CAXVWM010000138.1:0-5690 GCF_964263775.1 Agreia sp.
GCACACCATTTCACACCGTTATGTTGTTTATTTTTTAAACAGTGCTCCTGGTGGGGCCGACTCCCCACACTCGATGGTTGCTGTGTGGGTGGGGCGGGGGGCCGGCCACGTCCCCGCCACGCCGCCCCCGGACGGCCCGAAACTCACGCCCGAAACCGATACTTCCCGAAACTATCTATAGACCGTTTTCGGGCGAGCTGGTAGAATGGATCGAGACCGAGGAAAGGGGGCCACCGTGGCCGCTGAGTTCAACATCGAGGCCCGTTGGCCGGAGCTGTTCGCGCCCCTGAATGCCGCCAGCCGGACGGCCGTCGTCAACTCGTTTGCGTCGAGCTGGCACGAGGGTTGGGTGCCGAACCGCGAGGACGTCGAGAACCTGACTGATTTTGTGCGCGGCGCGATTGACGAAGCCGAGTATGACCGCCGCGCAGCAGGCGCGGCAGAGCGCCACCGCGCACACGCCATCGCGAGCTGATGGCGTCGCAGTTCTCCTCCTGGGATTCGTATCTCTGGGAGCCTGGCGGCTCCGTGCTGCGCAACCTCTACGGGGAACGCGACGGGGTCGCACTGGCGCAGCGTGAGTACTCCGAGACCAGCAAGCAGCAGGCCAAGATCGAGCTGGGCGTGACGCCGATCGCGAGAACGTATGACGCCGAGCACCTACGGGCCATTCACCGTCAGCTCTTCGGCAACGTCTACGAGTGGGCAGGGGAGTACCGCACAGTCGGCATGACGAAGAACCTCAGCGAGTTTGCGAAGCTAAGCGACGTCCCGCGCTACCTCGATGATGCGAGTCGTCTATTGCGCGGCGCGCAGTGGTCGACGATGAATCGCGACCAGTTCGCCGCCGAGGTGTTCGCCTACGTCAACCAGGCACACCCGTTCCGCGAGGGCAACGGACGCGCGGCCAAGCTGTTCATGCAACAGGTCTCGGAGCTGAGCCCGTACCGCATCGACTACAGCCCCGCAGTGTCCGGCGTGACGCCCGAGATTTGGAACCAACAGTCGATGCTCTCCGGCCCCGACCGCGGCCGCTACGAGCCGCAGCCAGCGGAGCTTGTTCCAGTGTTCCGAGCGATGGCCGTCGAGCGCCCGCCGGCCCCTCAGGCGTCCGCGCCTGGCGCGTCGACGGAGCTGCGCCGGGATCGTTCGGCCTACCGCGCATCGTTCCCGAGGTCGGCCACGGAAGCCACCAAGCCGGGCACTACCGCCGGCCCCACCAACCGCGCGCCAAAGACGCCAGGTCGAAGCCCAGACGTCGGGCGAGACTGATCGAGAGAACCCATGACGAACATCGTTGGCTACGCGCGAGTGTCGAAGCGTGACCAGAACCCGGCAGCTCAGGAGGCCGAGCTGCGCGCCGCGGGTGCTATCCGGGTGTTCGTCGACCACGGCGAATCGAGCCGTGTAACCGAGCGTCCACAGTGGCTCGCCTGCCTCTACTTCCTGCGCGCTGGCGACACTCTCATGGTGCGTCGCCTCGACCGTATCGCCGGCAGCGAGACGATGGCTATTCAGACCATCAGTGAGCTGCACGATCGCGGGATCAACATCAAGAGTCTTACCGAGCCCGATATCGACACGACAACGCCGATGGGCCGCGCCCTGTTCGGCATCGTCGCCGTGTTCGCGCAGCTCCGCGTCGACACGATCCGGGACAACACGAAGCGCGGTCTCGCGCACGCACGAGCTGAGGGTCGAGTGGGCGGCCGGCCTTCCGTGATGACTCCCGAACGCATCGAGCAAGCCCTACGGATGCGCGCCGACAACCACAGCATTGTGCAGATCGCGAAGGTTCTCGGAGTCGGCAAGTCGTCGGTCTCACGAGCCCTCGACAAGGCCGCCGAGGACGCAGCGCACGACGTCACCACGCTTTCCGCGTAGCGGGCCTGCCCGCATCTTCCCCGTCTCCCCGATAGATGCCGAACTGCACAAGAGAGACCCCCTGCATCGGGGGGAGGGGGACTACCTACCCAACGAGACCGTGCACGGGCCACACAGACGCAACGCGACGTGTCCCGTTGACGTAACAGTGTGGCCGGTGTGCGGGTGGACGATTGGGGTCCCGCTGTCCACCTGTGGGCGCGTGGAGCCGCGAAGCGTTAGGGCTCAGGCCGTCTACAGGTGGTCAGGGGGTTACGTCACTGATCAGCGCTGTCAGCCGCGACGCCCGCGGCGTCGCTCCCAGGCACACGGCGCGACAATGAGCAACGTCATCGGGTATGCCCGGGTCTCCAAGCAGGAACAGAATCCTGCAGCGCAAGAGGACGAGCTGCGCGCGGCTGGCGCTGTTCGTGTATTCGTCGATCATGGGAGTCGAGCCGCGTCGCTGAGCGCCCCCGGTGGGTCGCGTGCCTGGACTATCTCAACGCCGGCGACACACTTGTTGTGCGTCGCCTCGACCGTATTGCCGGCAGCGAGACGATGGCCATTCAGGAGATCGCAGGACTGCACGACCGGGGTGTGAACATCAAAAGCCTCCCCGAACCGGACATAGACACGACAACGCCAATGGGTCGCGCCCTGTTCGGGATCGTGGCTGTATTTGCTCAACTCCGTGTTGACACAATTCGGGAGAACACACGACGTGGTCTCGCTCATGCCCGGTCGGAAGGCCGCGTCGGTGGGCGCCCCTCCGTCATGACTCCGTAGCGCACCGCTGCAGCGGTTCAGCTGCGTGCCCAGGGTGACAGCATCGCTCACATCGCACAGGTTCTCGGCGTCGGGAAATCGTCTGTTTCCCGCGCCCTCGACACAGCGACGAACGCCCCCGCAACCGAACCCAAGACCGACGCGACGTAGCCCTCCGCGTGCGCAACAGCAGCGCGAAATGTGACTGGAACACGGTGCGGGTACCCTGACAACACCATGGAGCTCGGCGTCTACGCAGTATTCGGCATCGCGGTCATCGTCGCGGTCGCGTACTTCTCGAAGCGCCTCGGGGTGGCCGCGCCCATAATCCTGGTGATCGTCGGCGTGGGAATCTCGTTCCTTCCCGGCTTTCCCGAACTGCACATCGAGGGCGAGCTCGTGCTCGACCTGGTGCTGCCGCCGATTCTGTATGCGGCGGCCATCAGCGTTCCCGTCGTCGACTTCAGGCGCAACTTCAGCACCATCACGAGCCTCTCCGTCGTACTCGTCATCGTCACGGCATTCGGCACGGGATTCCTGCTGTTCACCATGCTGCCCGACCTCAACCTCGCCGCGGCCATCGCTCTGGGCGCCATCATCAGCCCGCCCGACGCGGTCGCCGCGACATCCATCGGCCGTCGCCTCGGGTTGCCCCCGCGCATCCTGACCGTGCTCGAGGGCGAGGGCCTTGTGAACGACGCGACCGCCCTGGTGCTGCTGCGCTCGGCGACCGCCGCGGCCGCGGGCGGGCTGCTCTCGCCCTGGGAGACGATCGGCGACTTCTTGTTCGCCGTCTTCGTGGCCATCGTGATAGGCCTGCTCGCCGGTCTCGTCTCGGTGTTCGTGCGCACCAAGCTCAACGACCCCGTGCTCGACACCGCCATCTCCATCGCCGTGCCGTTCCTCGCCTTTCTGCCCACCCAGGCGCTCGGCGCATCCGGTGTTCTCGCCGTGGTCGTGGCCGGCCTCTACACCGGGCATCACGCGCCCTCGGCATTCTCGGCGCAGGCGCGCATCAGCGACCGCATCAACTGGCGCACCATCCAGTTCTTGCTCGAGAACGGTGTCTTCCTGCTGATCGGGCTCGAGATCCGCACGCTCATCAACGACGTCGAGAACCCCGAGGTTCTCAGCGTGCTGGATGCGATCGGGCTCGGCCTCATCGCCGTCGTCGCGTTGACGCTGCTGCGCTTTCTCTGGATCGGCCCGCTCGTGTACCTGCTGAAGAAACGCGCCGAGCACGCCGAGAAGCTCACCTACACGAACCTGCTCGCGCTCTACCACTATCGAAAGAACCCCCACCGGGGCGTGTGGACGGGCCGTCGCCGCCTGCGCGAGGAGCGTCACTACCAGCGTCGGCGCTCTGACCTCGAGCAGCTGCGCCGCGAGAGCATCGACTGGCGCGGCGGCTTCGTGCTGAGCTGGTCGGGCATGCGCGGCGTGGTCACGCTGGCGGCGGCACAGTCGCTTCCGTTCGACATTCCTTACCGGTCGCAGCTCATCCTCATCGCGTTCACCGTCGCCGTCGTGACCCTCATCGTGCAGGGCGGAACCCTGCCCTGGCTCATCCGGCTCCTCGGAATCCAGGGCGTCGACGAGGCGGAGGATCGGCGCGAACTCGCCACCCTGCTCGACGAGATCAGCTTCGCGGGCATGGCCGTGCTCGACGACCCCGAGGCTGTGATCGAGGGAACAGCCGACGTCGACCCCGACGTGATCGAGCGGGTTCGCCAGTCGTCTTTTCTCCGCGCCGAAGCCGCCTGGGAACGCTCGCACGAGGCCTCGCCCGCGTCGTCGAGCGACGACGAGACGCCGCACCGCGTCTACCGGCAGCTGCGGCTGGCTGTTGTGCTCGCCGAACGCGAACGGCTCCTGGATGCCCGCAGCCGCGGCGCCTATCCCTCACGAATTCTCGCCCAGGCCCAGGCCATGCTCGACCTCGAGGAGACCCGGCTGCGTCCGCGCGCGTCAGATCACTGAGAGGCCGGACGGCCTTCGAAGTCGGCCAGCACGGCGGCCGGATCGTCGAATACCCGCAGCGCGCCGGCATCCAGAAGCTCGGCCGACGAGATGCCCCCGGTTCGCACCCCGATCGCCCGAACCCCCGCGTGGCCGGCCGCCTTCATATCCCAGACGGCGTCGCCGACGAACAGGGCCTCGGATGCATCGACTCCGGCCCGCTCGAGCGCCACGTTCACGATGTCGGGCTCGGGCTTCGCGGTGCCCACGTCGTCTGACGAGGTCGTGGCATGCAGGGCGTCATCGCAATCGAGCACTGCCAGCAGGATGTCGAGCTCGTCTTTCGGGGCGCTCGTCGCGAGCACGACCCGGATTCCGGCGTCGCTGAGCGCGTGCAACAGCGTCACCGCTTGTGGCAGCGCACGCAGCCTATCTGTGAGCCGCGAGTAGTACTCGGTGTGCAGCTCTTTCGCGTGATCGCCGCGTTCCTCGACGTCGTCTCCGAGCAGGGCGTCGAGCAGCTTGTCGCCGTCGAGTCCGATCGAGCGGTGGATGCGCCACGCCTCGACGGGGCGGCCGACCTCGGCGAATGCCCGGCCCCATGCATCCACATGCAGGTAATTGCTGTCGACGAGCGTTCCGTCGATGTCGAACAGCACCGCTTTCGGTGCGGGCAGCCAGAGGGGTTGCCCAGAACTCTCGTCGAACTCCGTACTCGGCGCCATCCGCACTCCCTGTTGTCGATATCAGAACCGTATCTCCGGCCGAAACGAACCGTCGACCCCTTGCGTGTTGGCGCGCCGCCGAAATCGAGCGTTCGTCATGATCGACGTCGGTCTTTCGAGGGCCAGCCTCCGTGCCCTACACTCCGAACTACCTGTGCAGGGCTGCGCGTGTTCGTGTTGCCCTGTCCGGCTGTCCATGTTGTCTCAAAAACGTGTCCGAAACTGGGACATCCGCTCTCACTGTTGCGAGGATCCATGCATCGAAATCCGTTCAGACATCTGGCCGCCATCCCCGTGGCCGCCCTGATCGCGGGGAGCCTGGCTCTCTCTGCCGGTGGCGCCCAGGCCACCCCCGCAGCACCCGAGCCGTCGGCC
>NZ_CAXVWM010000139.1:0-14376 GCF_964263775.1 Agreia sp.
CGGCAGCGTGCTGGTGCAGGGCGTGCTCGACCAGGTCGCCGAGGGCTCGCAGCGCGTGATCGCCGCCTGCCCGTTCGTCGCGACCTACATCGACAATCACGACGAGTACAAGCCGCTCACAACCCGCTGAGCTGCGCGCGACGCGAGGCAGGACTCGCGCTGAGCTGCGCGCGACGCGCTGCGGGACTCGCGACGGGTTACGGCACGCGGCCGATCCACTCGGGCGTGCTGAACTTCGTGCGCACGAGCTCCTCGGCCTTGGCGTACTCCTCATCGGTGATGTCGCCGGGCGTTGCCCCGTAGAGGCCCGTGAAGGTGGCGATCATCCTGTCGATGATCTCGGCTCGCGACAGTCCGGTCTGGCTGCGCAGCGGGTCGACCCTCTTGGCCGCCGACTTGGTGCCCTTGTCGCTCATCTTCTCGCGGCCGATGCGCAGCACCTGAACCATCTTCTCGCCATCCATGTCGTAGCTCATGGTGACGTGGTGCACGACGGCGCCGTTGCCGAGGCGCTTCTGCGCGGCCCCGCCGATCTTGCCGGTGGGGCTCGTGATGTCGTTCAGCGGCGCGTAGTGGGCGTCGATTCCGAGCGACTTGAGGGCGACGATGACCCACTCGTCGAGAAAGGCGTAGGAGTCGGCGAACGTCATACCCGAGACGAGTGCCGCGGGAACGTAGATGGAGTACGTGATCACCGAGCCGGCCTCCATGAACATGGCGCCACCGCCCGAAATGCGGCGCACCACATCGAAGCCGTACTTCTCGGCATTGTCTAGGTCGACCTCGTTCTTCAGCGACTGAAAGCTGCCGATGACGACGGCCGGCGACTCCCACTCCCAGATGCGCATCGTGGGCTGGCGGCGGCCCTCGCCGACCTCGATCGCCAGCACCTCGTCGAGGGCCATCTGCTCGACCGGCGCAACGGCTTTCGAGTGGATGACCTGCCAGTCGTAGTCACGCCATCCGGTGGCCTTCGCCAGGGATCGACGCACGGCGACCGCGACGGACTCGGGCGAGAAGCCGAGCAGCTGCGCGCCCTCGGGAAGGGCGGCCTTGACGGCGGCGGCGATGGTGGCCGCGTCGGATTCGACCGGCAGTCCCTCGATTGCCTCGTTGATCAGGGGAAGCGCGTCGTCGGGCTCGAGAAAGAAGTCACCCGCCAGGCGAAAATTCGCGATACGTCCATCGACCTGGTCGAGGTCGACGACCACGAGCTTGCCACCGGGAACCTTGTACTCACCATGCATGCAGCCAGCCTACGCCGCCGCAACTCAGGAAAACTGGGCCGAAACGAGCCTGAATGCACGCGAGTACCGTGATTTTTCTGCGTTAGAGCACCACGTGGTGCTCGAGCCAGTCGACCAGGCGATCGGTCACGGCGGCGCGGTTCGTCTCGTTGAAGACCTCGTGCCGGGCATCCGGAAAAACCACGACCTCGACGTCGGTGAGCTTCGACCGCTGCGTGAAGGAGCGGGCGAGCCGGCGCATGCTGACGGGTCCGCCCAGAATGTCGTCGGAGCCGCCCATGATCAGCACCGGAAGATCGCGTCGGATGCCGCGCCCCGGCAGCCCGAACAGGCGCAGACCGTCGCAAACGCCGAGTTCTCTCAGCGCCTTCGCCTCGAACATGAACGGGTCGGCCGCCGCTGCCGCCTGCATGGCGACGTCGCGGCTCAGCCACTCGAACCCCGTGCCGGCGCCGCGCGGGCGGTGACGCCGCGTCAGGTCGCCGCCATCCATCGACCCCGGCATCCGCAATGCCGTGCCGGTGAACACCACACCGTCGAACGCGGTCGACCGGGTGTTGATGACCCTCTGCAGCAGCAGCGAGCCGAGGCTGTGGCCGAGGGCGACCAGCGGCACGCCCGCGCCGCGATCGGGCGTCATCTCGTCGCGCAGCAGGCGGGTGAAACGCAGGATGTCTGCCTCGGCGGTACGCACGCCATCCGGCCCCAATCGGTGTGCGCCGGGTGCCTGCTCGCCGCTCGGCAGCCGTGCCGTCTCGCCGTGGCCGCGCAGGTCGTGCGCGTAGACGGCGAATCCGGATGCGTTCAGCCGGCCCGCGAGTTCGGCGTACCGCTGTGAGTGCTCGCCGAGGCCGTGCACGATCTGCACGATGCCGCGCGGGTGCTCGACGGGCCAGGCGGAGTAACTGATGGCGACGCCGTGGTCGCTGAGAAACTGGGGCACCCGTTCATTGTGCACCCACGACCCTGCCCCCTTCACCCGTTCGCGGATGAGGAAAAACGCGCGACACCCCGGGCCGAGAACGACTTCTGGCGGCGTGTCCCCGTTTCTTCCTCATCCGCGAAGGTGAAGAGGCTAAGAGGCGCGGGCTAAGAGGCGCAGAGGCGCAGGCGAACACGGCAGGCGGGTCCGGAGGCGGCAGGCGGGTCAGCTCTCTCGGGTGATCTCCACCGTCACGAAGAGGCTCGACCCGAAGGGGCCCGCGTAGACGCCGCGCAGCGGAGCGACGTCGTTGTAGTCGCGACCGCGGCCCACAGTCACGTGGCGGTCTCCGATGTCGATGGAGTTCGTGGGGTCGAACCCGCGCCAGTCGCCGCAGTACCACTCGACCCAGGCGTGCGACTCGCCCGCGACCGTCTCCCCGATCTCGGCGTTCGGCTTCGGGTGCAGGTAGCCCGACACGTAGCGCGCCGGAATTCCCACCGAGCGCAGGGCGCCGAGGGCGATGTGCGCGATGTCCTGGCAGACCCCGCGCTTGTCGACCCAGGAATCCTTCGCCGTGGAGTGGACGTGCGTGACGCCCTGCACGTACTGCATCTGGTCGCCGATCGCCGAGCAGATCTCGAGCGCGGCCTCGCACGGGCTTTCGTAGCGCGACGCGATCTCGCCGGCCAGGGCGACCATGTCGTCGGCGGGGTCGGTGAGCCGGGTCTGCTTCGAGTGCTCGACGTACGACGTGGCGGTGGCCGCCGCATCGGCGAGCGCCTCCCAGCCGACCGTGTGCGGCCGGTGCGCGCGCGGACGCACCTCGACGAGGCTGTTTGCGGTGAGCGACAGCTCCGTGTGCGGAGTCAGCACCTCGAAGCTCGACACCCGCGTTCCCCAGTAGTCGAGGTAGTGGTGGTTGCTCGACACGGGAGCGATGTCGAGGTTGGAGTACAGCACGAACTGGTCGGTGCTCGAGACCGGAAGCATGCGCGCCTCGTTGTAGGAGGCCGCCACCTCGCCCTCGTAGCGATAGCCGGTCACGTGCCGGATGCGAAGCCGGTTCATGTGTTCTCTCCCGTCCAGGAAGGAGCCGCATTGGTGGGGAAGTAGCGCTGCCGGATCGCCTCGGACGCCGTCGACGTGGCATCCTGCACGCTGTCCATGTGCTTCGGCAGGTCGTGCAGAATGTCCATGATCGGGCGGTACTCGAGCTGGCTGCGGATCTGGCCGAGCAGGCGCTGGGCCCGGTCGGTGACGCCGACGCGGTCGTTGCGGGGTTCGATCGCGCGCAGTGATTCCTCTGCCCGCGACACCGAGAAGATGATCGATCGGGGAAACAGCCGGTCGAGCAGCAGAAACTCCGCGGCGTTGCGCGCCGACGGCACTCCTCTATAGGTGCGCAGGTAGGTCTCGTAGGCTCCGCACGAGCGCAGAATGGTCGTCCAACTGGGGCCGGATGCCTCGGTGAGGCTTCTCGTCGCCAGCAGGCGGGCCGTCATGTCGGCCTGCTCGAGCGAGCGGCCGAGGTTGAAGAAGTGCCAGCCCTCGTCGCGGCTCGTGCCCGCCTCGACGATGCCCACCGCGAGTGCGGCGCGCTCGCGCACCCATCCGAAGAACTCGTGCGTCTTCTCCCCCGCGATCTTGCGCGGCATCCTCGCCCGGGTCGTGTTGAGGCACTCCCACAGTTCGGTCGACACGATCTCGCGCGCCCGTCGCGCGTTCTCGCGGGCCGCGCCGAGCGAATAGGCGATGGATGCGGGATGCGTGCGGTCTATCGCGAGGGTCGCGAGCACGTCCTGCCGCGACAGCTCGCGTCCCGGGCCGGGAACCTCGCTGCCCATCAGGGCGAGCAGCGAGCGGCAGGCGAGGTCTTCTTCGATCCACGGGTCTTCGAGTAGCAGCTGCAGGTGCACGTCGAGAATTCGGGCGGTTCCGTCGCTCCGCTCGATGTAGCGACCGATCCAGAAGAGGCTCTCGGCGATGCGGCTCAGCATTCGTCTACTCCTTCTGTTGCGGCCCGTTCGTCGAGCCTCACGGTGCGCGGCGTCGGCAGCGGCGGGTGCCCTGGACTCCAGCGCGCCTGTTGCTGCTGCTGCTGCTGGTCGTTGTTGGGCTTGTCGTGAGGGGAGTGGTCGACGGCATGCTTGCCGACGATCGGAATCGACTGCGTGTTCGCCGCCTGATCTGCCACCAGGCCTTGGATATTGCGGGCCGAGGACTCGTGCAGAAAATCGGGCTCGAGGCCGATGACCCAGGTGTCCTTCGATCCGCCGCCCTGGCTCGAGTTCACGACCAGCTCGCCCTCGGGCAGCGCCACCCGCGTGAGCCCGCCGGGAAGAACCCAGATGTCGCTGCCGTCGTTGACGGCGAACGGACGCAGGTCAGCGTGGCGTGGCCGCATCCCGTCTTCGACGAGCGTGGGGATCGTCGAGAGCTGCACGACCGGCTGTGCGATCCACCCGCGTGGGTCTGTGAGCAGCCGCTTGCGCAGCTCGTCGAGCTCGGTTCTGGATGCGGCGGGGCCGACCACGAGGCCCTTGCCGCCGGATCCGTCGACGGGCTTCACGACCAGTTCGTCGAGGCGGTCGAGCACCTCTTCGAGCGATGCCGGGTCTTCGAGGCGCCAGGTGTCGACGTTGGGGATGATGGCCTTCTCGCCGAGGTAGTACTGGATGAGCTCGGGCAGGTAGGTGTAGACGAGCTTGTCGTCGGCCACGCCGTTGCCGACCGCGTTGGCGATCGTCACGTTTCCGAGCCGCGCCGCCATCATGATGCCGGGCGAGCCCAGCTGGCTGTCGGCGCGAAACTGCAGCGGGTCGAGGTACTCGTCGTCGACCCGGCGATAGATCACGTCGACGCGCATCGGACCGGCCGTGGTGCGCATCCAGACCCTGCCGCCCGAGCAGAACAGGTCGCGGCCCTCGACGAGTTCGACGCCCATGAGGCGGGCCAGCAGCGTGTGCTCGAAGTAGGCCGAGTTGTAGACGCCGGGAGTCAGGACGACCACGTTGGGGTCGTCGACGCCGGCGGGGGCCGACGCGCGCAGGGCCTGCAGAAGCTTGTTCGGGTAGTCGCCGACGGGGCGCACGCGCATGCTCACGAAGAGTTCGGGCAACGTCTGGGCCATGACGCGACGGTTCGAGATGACGTAGCTGACGCCCGAGGGCACGCGCACGTTGTCCTCGAGCACCCGCCATCCGCCGGTCTCGTCGCGGATCAGGTCGATGCCCGACACCTGGATGCGCACGTTGTTGGCCGAGACGATTCCCGCGGCCTGGCGGTGAAAATGGCTCGACGAGCTGATCAGGCCGGCGGGAATGACTCCGTCGCGCACCGCATTCTGGGGGCCGTAGATGTCGGCGAGAAAGGCCTCGAGGGCGCGCACGCGCTGCTTTATTCCGGCCTCGACGGTAACCCATTCCCTCTGCTCGATCACCCGCGGAACGGCGTCGAGAGGAAAGGGCCGCTCTTCGCCCGCGAAGTCGAACGTGACGCCCTGGGCGAGGTACGAACTGGCCAGCGCGTCGGTGCGCCCGCGGAGTTCCTCCTGCGTCATGCGGGCCAGCGCCTGGTACACATCCTTGTACGCGGCGCGCGCCTCGACGGGTGCCAGAGAGTTCGGTTCGGGGAACATCTCGTCCCAGGCGCTGGTGGACCCCCGGCGTGTGCGAGGGCTGAGTGTGGCGCCGTATCCGGCGAACAGGTCGACCATGGCCAGAGCCTAGTGCGGCGGTGTTGCGGGGGTGTTTCGGCCTGCTCTCGATGGCGGCGGCGTTCGCCGCGAGGGGAGACGAGCCTGGCTGGGCCGGCGAGCGCAGAACTGCCTGGCAGCCTCAATCGCCTCGTCGAGGCTGGAGAGGCGCTGCACCGAGAGGGTCGGAAGCCAGAGGACTTCGAAACCGTCGTCGGCCTGCTCGACGTAACTGATCAGGCGACGCGAATCGGTGGTCGGGATGCGCGCGTCGCAGAGGCGCCATTCGCCATCGCAGAGGCAGACGACCTCGAGGTCTGTCGTCACATTCGCGACTGAGACGGGTCGTGTCATGGCGGGGTTGACTACCCCGCAACCAAGGACACGCTGCTCGAGGCCGTCGGCCAGAACGGCTCAGCACGGTGCTCGAGACGCTGCAGTGCGGGATGGCCTCGATGTTCGTGCCCGAATACCTCCAATCGGGCAGCCGTCCGACCGCGCAACGGAGGTATTCGGGCACAGAAGCGACTCCGATTCGCTCGCCGCATCGGTCAGACGGCCCCGTATGGTGCACAGCCCCAGCAGCCCGAGAATGCGCCGGGTGCCGTCGCCCGCGAGATCATCGCGGACGCGGCACCGTGATCAGTCTTCGAGGTCGCCCGGCTGCTCCTCGACCGCGGCGGACTGCTCCGTCTTGTCGCGGAGGCGATCGGACATGTCCGAGGCGCCGTCGGTGCCCGGGTCCTCGTCGACCTCCTCGATGAGCTCGGCGAGCTTCTCGTCGCGCGGAGTTTCGTCCGACGCATCGGGGGCCGGGGTATCGCCGATCATGCTCATGCGGACTCTTCCTCGTGGCGGTGAACGTTCATGGGTGCCTCCGTCGGAATTCGGTGCGCACCGTGCGCACCGAATTCACGCTCCTCCTTCGACGGGCATCCGGTCAGCCCCTTGCTATTCGCCATGACCCGTGCTGGCCACGCGAGGCAACCCCTCCGAGCACACAGTCTCGACGGCGGCACGATGGAATCATGACTCCTCCCTCTCGCGCCTCTCGCGCCTCTGTTCCCCCGCGCGCCGAGCGCTCCGGCCAGAATGCGTGGTCGGGCATCCTGTTCGGAGTGGGCCTGGTCGCGTTCATCGACGAGACCGTGTTCCACCAGCTGCTGCACTGGCATCACTTCTACGACCTCGGCACGCCCGACCTCGGGCTGGTCTCCGACGGCGTCTTCCACGCGGTGAGCTGGTTCGCCACCATCGGCGCGCTTTTTCTGCTGGCAGACCTGCGCAGACGGGGTGCCCTGCACTGGGCGCGGTGGGCAGGCGGCGTGCTTCTCGGCGCCGGGGCCTTCCAGCTCTACGACGGCACGGTGCAGCACAAGTGGTGGGGCATCCACCAGATCCGCTACGTCGAAGACCTGCTTCCCTACGATCTCGCCTGGAACGTCGTCGCCGCAGCGCTGATTGTGGCGGGGATCGTGCTGCTCGTCTACACCCGCGCGTCGAGGGCACTCCCCCGCGACGTCGTCACCGCGTCGTGATGGGCGTCGTGATGCGCGCCCCAGGCCTCGAACCCCACGCGCACGGCGGCGGCGGGGCCTCGCTCGAGTGGGTGCTGGTGCTCCTCGCCTGCGTGGCCGTCGTGGTCTACGCGGCGGGCACTGTCGCATCCCGTCGCGCGGGGCGCCCCTGGCCCCTGTACCGCCTCGTGCTCTGGGCGTGCGGGATCGTCGCGGCCTGCGCATCCGTCGTCGGACCGCTCGCCGCCGCGTCGCACGGCACCTTCGTGGCTCACATGGGTGCGCATCTTCTGGTCGGAATGCTCGCGCCCCTCCTGCTCGTTCTCGCGGCGCCGGTCACCCTCGCGCTTCGAACCCTCGACGTCGTTCCGGCCCGCCGCCTCTCGCGCCTGTTCCGAAGCCGACCGGCCCGGATTGTGGCGCATCCGATCACGGCCGCGGTGCTCTCGGCGGGCGGCATGTGGATGCTCTATCTGACTCCCCTCTTCGAATCGATGCAGACGAATCCGTTGCTGCACCTCGTCGTGCACGCTCACTTTCTGTTCGCCGGCTACCTGTTCACTGCGGCGATCATCGGCATCGACCCGCACCCCCACCCTGTGACGAAGCGGCTGACGGCCGTGGTGCTGGTTCTGGCGCTCGCCTCGCACTCGATCCTCGCCAAATACCTGTACGCGCACGCGCCCGCGGGGGTTGCCCCGCTCGACGCGCAGGAGGGCGCCGAGCTGATGTACTACCTGGGCGCCTGGATCGAGGCGGCGATCATCGTGTTCTTCTGTGCGCAGTGGTACCGCGCCGCAGGCCGACGACTGTCGGCCGTGAGCTCGGCCCGCAGCGCAGTGCGCTCTGCCCGAGATGCCCGGTCAGCCGGCCGTGCTCGCCCGCACCACGAGCTCGGGCTGGAACACGACCTGCCGCGGCAGCGCAGACGGGTCTTGCGCCTCGGTGAGGAGGATCTCGACCGCGGTCTTTCCGATCAGCGCGCTCGGCTGCCGAATGCTCGACAGCGGCACGACGGCGGCGCTCGCGAAGTCGATGTCGTCGTAGCCGATCAGGGCGATCCCCGCGGGAACGGCCACATCGGCACCCTGTAGAGCGAACGCCTGCAGCAGTCCCATCGAGACGAGGTCGTTCGCGGCGAAGATCGCGTCAGGCCGCGCACCGGGCGCCCGCGCGACGATGTCGGAACCGGCCGCGCGGCCCGCCAGAACGCTCAACGCCTCGAGCTCGATGACCTCGAGCGAGACCCCCGGATGCGCCGCGACGGCCGCGCGGGCGCCCTCGAGCCGGTCGGCGACCTGGCGGATGCCCATCGGTCCGCCCACGAAGGCCAGTCGGGTTCGGCCGATTGAGATCAGGTGCTCCGTTGCCAGCCGCCCCCCGGCCAGGTCATCGACCGACACCGAGCTGAACGCGTTGTCGGCACTCGACCGGTCGACCAGCACGGCGGGAATGCCGCGCTGCTTCAGCCGCCTGAGCCGCTCTGTGACGTCGGCGTAGGCCGAGATGACCACGCCGTACACGCGCTGCTGCTCGAAGAGGTCGAGATAGGTGGCCTCGCGCGTCGGATTCTCGTCGCTGTTGCCGAGGGTCACAGTGAGCCCGGAGTCGGCGGCCTCGTCTTCGGCGCCGCGGGCGAGGTCTGTGAAGAACGGGTTGCGCACGTCGAGAACGACCATGCCGATCGTGCGGCTGCGCCCATTTCGCAACTGTCGCGCGGCATCGTTGCGAATAAATCCGAGCTCGTCGATCGCCCGCTGAACACGCCCGACGGATGCGGGTGACACCTTCTCGGGATGGTTCAGCACATTGGACACAGTGCCCACAGACACGCCCGCCCGCAGGGCGACATCCCGAACACTCGACGCTGACATGGAACCCACCCTACGGGCTGGCCACTACCCGCCCGCCACCCGCGCTGACCGTGCTCTCAGGCGCCTTCAGTTCGGGCCCGAACGGGAACAGGTTTTTTGTATCGTTTCAGTCGTCGTGTCGTGGCGGCAAGCCCACACCAGGTTGCAAACAGATAACGAGCTTGACGCTGGCGCTCTGATCGCCGTATGGTTCCAAACAGATTGAAATTATATCGATTCAATTCTTCTCAACGTGGAGGTGCGTCAGCCCATGGCGAATCAAGATCAGCGGAGCCCCGCGCTCTCGCTCGTCGGGGCATCCAAGACCTTCGGCCCTGTCGTCGCCCTCGCCGACGGCACCATCGACCTGCGGGCCGGCGAGATCCACGCGCTCGTCGGGGAGAACGGCGCAGGCAAGTCGACACTCGTCAAGATCCTCGCCGGAGTGCACGCTCCCGATGGAGGCGACTTCGAGGTGGGCGGTCGACCCGTGTCGTTCCGCACTCCTGCCGACAGCAAGGCCGCAGGCGTCTCGGTCATCTACCAGGAGCCCACCCTTTTTCCCGACCTCACCGTGGCCGAGAACATCTTCATCGGCCGCCAGCCGCGAAATCGTGCAGGTCTCATCAATCGCGGCGAGATGCGCCGCATGGCCCGCGAACTGTTCACCACTCTCGGCGTTCCGATCGATCCCGACCGCATCGCCGAAGGCCTCTCGATCGCCGACCAGCAGATCATCGAGATTGCCAAGGCCATCTCGCTCGACGCCAAGGTGCTCGTGATGGACGAGCCGACCGCCGCCCTGTCGGGCGTCGAGGTCGAACGCCTCTTCGGTGTCGCGCGGGGCCTGCGCGACACGGGCGCGGGCATCCTGTTCATCTCGCACCGCTTCGAAGAAGTCTTCGCGCTCTGCGACCGCATCACCGTCATGCGCGACGGCCGCTACATCAGCGTGCACAACACGAACGAGGTCACGGTGCCGCAGATCGTGAAAGAAATGGTCGGCCGCGAGCTCGGCGCCCTCTTTCCGAAGGTGGATGCACCGATCGGCGAGACAGTGCTGAGCGTCGAAAACCTCACCCGGCTCGGCGTGTTCCGCGAGATCTCCTTCGACGTCAAGGCCGGCGAGATCGTGGCACTGGCCGGACTCGTCGGAGCCGGACGCACCGAGGTGGTTCGCGCCGTCTTCGGCATCGACCGCTACGACTCGGGCTCGGTCACCCTGCACGGCAAAGCTCTCCCGCCCCATAACCCGCAGGCGGCCATCACCGCGGGCATCGGCTTCGTTCCTGAAGACCGCCGAAAGCAGGGGCTCGTGATGGACCTCTCGGTCGCGAAGAACGCCACGCTCACCCTGCGCAAGTCGCTCGCCCGCTTCGGCCTCATCTCGGGCAACCGCGAGCGCCGCACGGCCGAGGACTGGTCGTCGAGGCTGCAGGTCAAGACCGGCTCGCAGGACTACGCCGTGTCGACTCTCTCCGGAGGCAACCAGCAGAAAGTAGTGCTCGCGAAGTGGCTCGCCACAGAGCCCAGCCTGCTCATCGTCGACGAGCCCACCCGCGGCATCGACGTGGGAACGAAGAGCGAGGTGCACCGCCTGCTCTCCGACCTCGCGGGCCGCGGCATCGCCATCATCATGGTCTCGTCGGAACTGCCCGAGGTGCTCGGCATGGCCGACCGCATCCTCGTCATGCACGAGGGTCGAATCACCGCCGAGCTCCCTCGCACCGAGGCCACCGCCGAGAGCGTGATGAACGCCGCCACTTCGACACGGGAGACATCGATCATGGGAGATGCGCGTTGAGCATCGACACCGCACGCCCACCCGTGCACACAGACCAATCGGGCACGCTGCACGCCGTGCGCGGCTTCTTCCGCGCCCGCGAGATTCCGGTCGCCGGCGCGCTGATCGCCCTCGTGATCATCACCACGCTCATCAATCCGCGATTCCTCTCGCCGCAGAGCGTCAAAGACCTCATGCTCAACGCGACCATCGTGATCATCCTCGCCGTGGGCCAGGCGCTGGTGATCATCACAGAGAACGTCGACCTCTCGATCGGCTCGATCCTGGGGCTCGTGGCCTTCGGCACCGGCACGCTCTTCAATGCGTGGCCGGGCATCCCCATCCCCCTCGTCTTTCTGGCCGGGATGCTGTTCGGTGCGGTTCTCGGGGCGATCAACGGCTTCCTCGTGACGGCCGCGAAAGTGCCGGCGCTCGTGATCACGCTCGGAACGATGTACATCTTCCGCGGCATCCTCACGAGCTGGGCCGGTTCGAAGCAGTACTTCTCGGGCGACAACCCCAAGGCGTTCGGCAACCTCAGCGTGGATGTCTTCCTCGGCATCCCGATCATCACCATCGTGGCCATCGTGGTCGTCATCGCCGTGGCCATCTTCATGAACTCGGTGCGGGCGGGCCGCGACCTCTACGCAATCGGCAGCGACCAGGATGCCGCACGGCTGTTCGGAATCGCCGTCGGGCCGCGCGTGCTCGCCGCATTCATCGCATCCGGAGCCCTGACGGGGCTGGCCGGCGTGCTCTACGCCTCGCGCTACAACTCGGTGGGCGCGCTCACCGGGTCGGGGCTCGAGCTCGACGTCGTCGCGGCCGTCGTGGTCGGAGGCGTCGCGATCTCGGGCGGAACCGGCACCGTCTTCGGCGCGGCAATCGGCGCCGTGCTGCTCTCGACCATCACGAGCTCGCTCACGGCGACCCGGGTCGACAAGTTCTGGCAGCAGGCCTTCGTGGGCATGCTCATTCTGGCCGCCATCATCGTCGACCGCGCCGTGTCGGTGCGCACTGCCCGCAAGCTTCGAGTGAGTGAGTCCCGCGATGTCTGAAACACTGAGCCCGACCATCGTCAAAGCCCGCAGCGGCCTGGCGAAGCGCCTCTCCGGCAGCGACGCGATCATCATCTACATCCTCGTCGCCGTGATCATCGTGTCGATGATCTCGGTGAAGTTCTTCGCATCGACCCTCACCGTCGGTTTCCTCTCGATCCAGGTCATCCCCATCCTGCTCATCGCCATGCCGATGGCCCTGGTGATCATCTCGGGCGAGATCGACCTCTCCGTCGCATCCATCGCCGGTCTCACGAGCGCCGTCATGGGCGTGCTCTGGCGCGACTCCGGTTGGGACATCGGCATCGTCATCCTGGTGTCCGTGCTGGTCGGCGTGGTCTGCGGCGTCTTCAACGGATTTCTCATCACCACCCTCGGGCTGCCGTCGCTCGCGGTGACCATCGGAACGCTCGCCCTCTTCAGAGGACTCGCGCTCGTCGTGATCGGCGATCAGAAAGTGGCGAACTTTCCGAAGGAGCTCAACACCTTCGTGCTGTCGAAGATCGGTGCCACCGGAATCCCCGTGGTCATGATCTTCGTCGTGATCATCATCGCCTTCTTCGCGGTTCTGCTGCACTTCACACCGTTCGGCCGCGGCCTCTATGCCCTGGGCTTCTCGAAAGAAGCCGCCACGTTCGTGGGCATCCGGGTGGGGCAGGCGAAATTCTGGCTGTTCGTGGGAACCGGCGTCGTGTCATCCATCGTCGGCGTCTTTCTCACCCTGCGCCTCGCGAGCGCCGGCCCCGACAACGGAACCGGAATGGAGCTCAGCGTGATCGCGGCCGTGCTGCTCGGCGGCGTCTCGATCTTCGGTGGCAAGGGCTCGATCCCCGGCGTCGTGGGCGGCGTGCTGCTGATCGGCGTGCTCACGTACTCGCTGCGCCTCGCGAAGGTTCCCGAGACCGCGCTCATCATCGTCACCGGAAGCCTGCTCGTGCTGTCTGTCGTCGCCCCGAGCGTCGTCTCGTGGGCACGCGAGCGGCTACGGCTGGCACGAGTCCGCAAAGTCGTCCAGGAGACGCCGTCTTCTGGCTCACCCCACGCCTAAAAGCACCAGGCGTCCGCATCACAATCACACGAAAGAAGGAAGAACAATGGAGTTGTTTTCTCGAAAGTCTCGCGGCGGCCGCCGCGCAGCAACCGTCGCCGCTCTCGCGGTCTCGGTCGCGCTCTTCGCAACCGGATGCGCCTCGGGCGCGTCGACTGACGGCAGCACCGACTCAGCGGGCGACGGAGGCGGCGACAACACGATCGCGTTCCTGCCCAAGCAGCTGAACAACCCGTACACCGACGTCGTTCTCGGCGGAGGAGAAGACGGCGCCAAGGCGGCCGGCTTCACCTCGCAGGTTCTCGGTCCGCTGGAGGCGAGCGCGAGCGCTCAGATCCCCTTCATCGAGCAGGCGACGCAAGAGGGCTCGAAGGTCATCGTCATCGCGGCGAACGACCCGGATGCGGTCGGCCCGTCGCTGCAGACGGCTCGCGAGGCCGGCGCCAAGATCGTGGCGTTCGACTCCGACACCAACCCCGACTACCGCGACATCTTCATCAGCCAGGTCGTCGCGAAAGACGTCGCCCTGATCCAGCTGGAGATCATCTCGGAGCAGATCGGCGGAGCCGGCGACATCGCCATTCTCTCGGCCACGGCCACCGCGACGAACCAGAACGAGTGGATCAAGTTCATGGAGGAAGAGCTCGCCTCGAACCCCGAGTACAAGGACATCAAGCTGGTCGCGAAGGTCTACGGAGACGACGACGCCGACAAGTCCTTCCAGGAGACGCAGGGTCTGCTCTCGTCGTACCCCAACCTGAAGGGCATCATCTCGCCCACGACGGTCGGTATCGCGGCTGCGGGCAAGTACCTCTCGACCTCTGACTACAAGGGCAAGGTCGTTCTGACCGGTCTCGGCCTGCCGAATGAAATGCGCGAGTTCGTGAAAGACGGAACCGTCAAGGAGTTCGCTCTGTGGGACCCGGCACAGCTCGGCTACGTCGCCGCATTCGCGGGTAAGGCACTCGTCGACGGCGACATCACCGGCGCCGAGGGCGACAAGTTCGACGCGGGAGACCTCGGCGAGATCACCGTCGGCAAGGGCGGCGTCGCGATCGTAGGACCGCCCACCCGCTTCAACGCCGACAACATCGACGACTACGACTTCTAACTAAGAAGTAGTCACCCCGCGTTCCCAGAGCCTGTCGATGGGCGCATCCACCTCGACACGCTCAGGGAACCACACTTCTAGCACCCCAGAAACCAAAGGATACAAGACCGACCCACGAGCCGCCCGAGCGGAACACCAAC
>NZ_CAXVWM010000140.1:0-19522 GCF_964263775.1 Agreia sp.
AGCTGGGCCGAGCATCCATCGGTCATGCCGGCCACGACGACGCACGAGGGGTGCAGCCCGGTTTGGGCTGCCGCGTGCGAATCGACCGTGCCGAGCACGGTTCCCGATGCGACGACGGCGGGTAGGCGATCGAGCGGGATGTCGAGCCCGGTCATGACGTCTGCCGGCCACGACAACGAGTCCAGGTCGACTCCGCATTTCAACGCGTGGCTGCTGTCGCTCGGAACGGCTCGGCCCACCAGCTTCGAGGCGACGAAGTCAGCCTGGGTCGCGACCATCCGACCCTCGCCGAGTTGACCCCGACGCCTCAGTTCGACGAGGGTCGGCAGCGCCCACGACCCCTGCATTCGGTAGCCGAGACGCGACCACACATCGTGCCCGACCTCATTGACACGGTCGGCATGACCGGAGCCGCGGGCGTCGTCGTACATGATTCCCGACGAGACCGCGTGCCCGAGTTCGTCTACGAGCACGATCGTGCCGCTCGTAGCCGAGATCGCAAGTGCGGTGACGCGTCTTCGAGGTCCCAGTTCGGCTGTGACGTCTCGGAGCGCATCGCGAACACCCGCCCACCATTCGTCGGGATCCTGTTCATGGATGCCCGCGGAGCGGCGGCTGTGCACGGGGCGAGAAGCGATGGCCAACTGCACGCCGTCGTCGCCTAAAGCGATGACCCGAACGCTCTGAGTGCCCAGATCGACGCCGACCCACACGGATTCGGTGGCGATCGTCACGGCCTCAACCTCGGCCATGAGCGGCCCAGGTCGCCCACCGGGGTTGGAAGGCCGCGCGGGACGCCACGAAATCAGTGTGCCGCGAGTCGTACATCGACCGGAGTTCTGCGTGGGGTTCGAAACGTTCGGTGGTGACGACGAGCTCTCGTGCTGCTGCCCCGACAGAATCGAACTCGCCGGTTGCGACGGCTGCATAAATCAGCGCGCCCTTGGCTCCGATCTGACTGTCGCCGGTGCGTACGGTCGTCACGCCCGTCACGTCGGCCAGGGTTTCGCACCAGAGGTCGCTTCCCGCGCCTCCGCCCGACAGCGTGAGCATGACCGGAGTCTCCGGTGCGGCGGCCAGACAATCGCGTACGACGTGCGCGAGGCCCTCCACGCTTGCGCGTGCCAGATGCTCGCGTGAATGCTCGAACGAGAGACCGGCGATCACACCGCGGGCATCCTCATCGAGGAATGGTGCGCGCTCGCCGGCAGGAGAGAAGTACGGCCACACGGTCAGGCCCGCCGACCCGGGGGGCGCCAGCGCTGCGAGACGTACGAGATCCGGCGCGTCGGCCGCTCCGACAATCCGTGCCATCCACTCGATCACACCGGTGCCGGCGAGGGTCGGAAAGGCGCGGACGAACGGGCCGTCATCCGCGATTCGAAGTGTGAGGCCCGACGGAGTGCCCGTCGTGTCGGGCCGGTCGACGACGACGCCGGTGCACAGGGTCGTTCCGAGGATGCAGAAGGCCGAGCCGGCATCCACGGTGCCGCCGCCCGCCGCCGTCGCCACGACGTCGTAGGGGGCGAGTACGACGGGGATGCCCCGCGGGAGGCCCAGTGCCGTTGCCGCGTCGATGTCGAGCGTCGATGCGACCGACGAGTCGTCGAGCACCGGGGGGAGAAGGTCGCGGTTCGACGACAACCCGTACAGGTCGAGGAGTTCGGGCGAGTACTCGCCGCGTGACACATCGAGCCAGGGCGCGGATGCTTCGGACGGGTGCAGCCCGACGACTCCAGTGAGTTGGTAGAACAACCAGCTGCCGCAGGTCAACACGGAATCGACGCGGTCGAGGGCCTCCGGATCGTCTGCGATCAGGGTCGAGAGGATGGCGTTGGGCAGGCCCAGGTTGCTCAGCGACCCGTTGATGGCGAAGGCGCGATCGAGCGTGCCGTCGTCTCGCCACCGAGCGATGACCTCGCGGGAGCGAGCGTCGTTCCACAGAATGGCCGGACGCACGGGACGACCGTCACGGCCGAGCAGCCAGGCGCCATCGCCCTGTGCGGTCACGGAGATCCGTTCGATGGGGTGGGGTGAGCGCTCCACGGCCTCCCTGGCGGATTCGATCACGGCGCGCCAGACAGACATCATGTCTTGTTCGGCGAAGCCGGGCATCGGGGATGCGACCGTGGTCGGCCGGCTTGCGACGACCAGCTCGTGGCCCGAGGCATCGAAGACGACGGCCTTGATCAGGGTGGTGCCCGCGTCGATGCAGAGCGTGGCTCGTGAATTCACCATGACCGGTTCTCAGCTCAGTTGAAGCGAAAGGCGCGCCAGGACATCGGGGTTGGCGACATGTGTCGGTGCGAAGCCTGCCACATACCGTTCGACGTCGGAAGCGACGATTCTCGCTGCTCGTTCGGCCGTCTGCTTGGTCGCGCCGGCGAGGTGCGGCGAGAGAACCACGTTGGGCGCGGTGAGCAACGGCCAGTCGGCCGGCGGTGGTTCGATGTCGTAGACATCCAGTGCGAGTGCGCCGAGCTGCCCGCTGCGCAGCAGTTCGGGTAGCGGCGCATAGTCGAGCAGACCGCCCCGCGCGCTATTGACCAGTACTGCTCCCCGGGGCATCAGCGCAAGGCGTTCCGCGTCGAGGAGGTGGTGGCTCTCCTCGGTCAGGCGAGCGTGCAGGCTCACGACTGAACTTCTGCGCAACAGCTCTTCGAGCTCGACGACCTGCACGCCATCCCGCTCGATGATCGATGCGTCTGCGAATGGATCGTATGTCAAGACGGTCGCGCCGAATGCACGGAGTACTTTCGCGACGATACGTCCGATTGCTCCGTACCCGACCAGACCCACCGTCGAGCCGTCGAGTTCGCCTCCGACGTTCTCGAAGCTGTAGAGGTCGCCGCGCCACACCCCGCGTTTCAGTTCGGCATCGCTGACGACGATGCGGCGCATTGCGCTGAGCATCAGGCCGACAGCGAACTCGGCTGCCGCCTGCGCATTGCGACCCGGGGCGAACGAGACGACGACCCCGGCCGCCGTCGCCGCGTCGAGGTCGACGTTGACAGGTCCGCCGCGGCACACCCCGATCATTCGGAGATCGGGGGCTGAGGCGAACACCTCCGGGGTAAACGGCGCCATCTGCGTGACAGCCACCTCGATGCCCGGCAGAGCTGCGATGAGATCGTCGACGCGGTCGCTTGCTTCGTCGACAGTTCCCACCGCACCGAAGGGCTCATGAGGCCAGGGAAGGAGGAGTTCCGAGAAGGCAAGCGGAACCCGGTCATCCACACACCTGGTGATCTCCGAGGTGAACAGTTCTGGTGTGACGAAGTGGTCACCGGCCGAAAGGATGCGGATCATGACGGACCTTCCCGCGGTATTTTGTCGGGGCATCAGCGCCTCGAACGTCATCGCCTGCCGATACTAACACCAACATTGGTAAGAATATCAACGTTGGTGAGAAGACGCGACGACGCTAGACGGCCGCACTCCACGTCGCGGCGTGCTCTCCGATCTTCTCGACGACCGCGGGGTCGACGTCGTCGGTGAGGATCACGTCGGTGAAATCCGAGATCGGCACGAAGCGGTTGAGGGATGTCTGACCGACCTTCGAGCCGTCCATCATCAGCACTCGGCGGGCGCCTTTCGACAGCATGACGCGCTTCATCGAGACGACCTCCTGCTCCTGGTGATACGTCAGCCGTTCATCCATCGTCGACGTCGATTGGAAGACGATGTCGACGGCATAGGAGTCGAGGCCGGTCTGGTCTGATGGCCCGATGTACGAATCGTGGGTGCGGGAATACTGCCCCCCGATGACGATGAGCTTGATGTCGACCTCATCGATCAGGAGTTCGACGACCTGCCGATAGTTCGTCAGAACGGTCAATGGCCCTACTTGGCCCAACAGGCGGGCCAGTGCCAACACTGTTGTCGAGTCGTCGAGCATCACGGACATTCCCGGTTCGATGAAGCCGAGCGCTGTGCGGGCGAGCGACTCCTTCGCCTCGGTTCGCCTCTGCATGCGAAAAGCAGAACTCGATTCGAAGACACTCGTGGGCAAGGCGGAAACGCCCCCGTGAAACTTTCGGACGAGCCCGCGGCTCGCCAGGTCTTCCAGATCTCGATGCACGGTCATCAAGCTCCTGCCGGTGAGTTCTACTAATTCGGCGGCGCTGGCCGATCCGACATCGAGTACGTGATCGAGGATCTGCTGCTGTCGCGCGGGCCTCGAAGATGCCTCAGAGCGCGGAATCATGCGGGTGATCTCTTTTCGTCTCGATGGGCGGCGGGAGCTGTCAGGAATGAAGGAACTCTAGCGCTCGTGGGACGATCGACTGGGCGAATGAGGGATCCGAACGATTGAATTACCAAAATTGTTGACAGATATAACGTTTGCGTTGATATAGTCCGGGTACGGCACGGTTCGATGAGCCAAGGCCGAACTCTGACACCAACAGACAGCCGTCCCCCCCGGACAGCAACTCAACGAGGAGATTCAACGATGAAGACCCATTTGCGCGCAGCCGCAGTGATAGGCACAGTTCTGATCGCGATGAGCGGGCTTGCCGCGTGCTCCTCCTCTTCTGGAGAGAGCGACTCTTCCGGCGGTGGCGACGGCGCATCCTCGGGCAAAATCGCCTTCCTGATGCCCGACCTCGCATCCACGCGCTACGAACAGCAGGACAGCCCCCTGTTCACCGCGAAGATGAACGAGCTGTGTCCCGACTGCGAAGTGATCTACCAAAACGCCGACTCCGACCCCGACAAGCAGCAGCAGCAAGCAGACTCGGCCATCGCGCAAGGGGTCAAGGTGATCGTCCTGGATGCCGTCGACACGAAGGCCGCGGCATCCATCGTCGTCAACGCCCAGTCGCAGAAAATTCCGGTCGTCACCTACGACCGGCCGATCGTCGACACCCCGGCCGACTACTACGTCTCGTTCGACAACGAGGGAATCGGCAAGTCGATCGCAGAATCACTCGTCGAGAAGCTGAAGGCCGACGGTGCTCAGGGCGGCGTGCTGATCGTGAACGGATCACCGACGGATGACGCAGCTCAACTCATCAAGAAGGGCATGAACGCGGGCGTCGAAGGCAGCGGCTTCGACGTGCTGGCCGAGTTCGACACTCCCGAGTGGGATCCCCAGAAGGCCCAGGACTGGGTCAGCGGCCAGATCACACAGTTCGGTCCTGAGATTGCGGGCATCGTGGCTGCGAATGATGGAACCGGCGGTGGATCCATTGCTGCACTCAAGGCTGCCGGCGTGACGCCGGTGCCGCCCGTCACGGGCAACGACGCGGAGATTGCGGCAATCCAGCGCATCGTCTCGGGCGATCAGTACAACACGATCTCGAAACCCATCAAGACTGTCGCTGAAGCTGCAGCCGAGGTCGCCTACGGATTCCTCAAGGGCGATGCGCCGAAGGGAAAAACGACCCTCTTCGACACCCCGTCGCAGCTGTTCACTCCGACGGTCGTCACCCAGGAGAACGTCAAGGAGGTCATCTTCGACGGTGGCATCTACACGGTCGACCAGGTCTGTACGGGAGCGTACGCTGACAGCTGCGCGGCTCTCGGCATCAAGTAGTAGCACCGGGGATCCGGCGGCTGAGCCGCCGGATCCCCGATCAATTCTTTCTCCATCCCGATCAGAGAGGTTTCCTGTGACGAGCGTCACCAACGCGAAGCCCAATGTCCATTCCGTGCTCTCCATGAGAGGTATCACGAAGAACTTCGGCGCCGTTGCGGCGCTCACCGACGTCGACCTCGACGTGTCGTCGAGCGAGATCGTCGCGGTCGTCGGTGATAACGGCGCCGGAAAATCGACCCTGGTCAAAGTTCTGTCGGGCGTGCATCGCCCCGACGGCGGCACGATCACCTTCGCGGGCGACGACGTCACGATCGCCTCTCCGACGGATGCGCTCGAGAGGGGCATCGCGACGGTGTTCCAGGACCTCGCACTGTGCGACAACCTCGACGTGGTGCAGAATCTGTTCCTCGGTCAAGAGCTCAAGCCGTTTCGGCTCGACGAGGTCGCCATGGAGGTACGCGCGTGGGAACTGATGCGGCAGTTGTCGGCGAAAATACCCTCGGTGCGGATACCGATCGCATCCTTGTCTGGCGGACAGCGGCAGACAGTTGCCATAGCGCGGTCGCTGCTCGGCAGCCCGAAACTCATAATCCTCGACGAACCCACGGCAGCCCTCGGGGTCGCGCAGACCGCCGAAGTGCTGAACCTGGTTGAACGGCTCAGAGAACAAGGCCTGGGCGTCATCATGATCAGTCACAACATGGAGGACGTCAAAGCAGTGGCCGACCGGGTCGTCGTGCTGCGCCTTGGTCGCAACAACGGCGAATTCGATGTCAAGAACACCACGTCGGAAGAGATCATTGCGGCCATCACCGGCGCGACCGACAACGCAGTCACCCGTCGCCGGGCAGGTGCGGCCAAGACCGCACCCTGATTCGACTCCATCCTTCACAGAGAACGAGACACCATGACGTCCACAGCTGTTCCTCCCCACCGACCCACCGACCTGCAAGACGAGCGGCTTCGAACCACCGTCGGCCTGCGCGGCGCTATCGCTTCCGCATCCGAGCGCATCCGCGGGGGAGACCTCGGCCTCCTGCCCGTCATCCTGGGTTTGGCCGTGATCTGGACGATCTTCCAGGCCCTCAACCCGTCGTTTCTCTCGAGCCAGAATCTGAGCAACCTGCTGATGCAGTCCGCCCCGATCGGCATCCTCGCCCTCGGCATCGTCTGCGTTCTCCTCGTGGGCGAGATCGACCTCTCGGTCGGTTCCGTCAGCGGACTCGCCTCGGCAGTGATGGCCGTCACGTTCGTCGGAAACGGGTGGCCGCTAGCACTCGCGTTTCTGGCGGGCGTCGGGGCGGGCGTCGTGATCGGCTTCGTCTACGGCCAGATCTACAACCGTCTCGGAATCCCGAGCTTCGTCATCACCCTGGCGGGGCTGCTCGGATTCCTCGGCCTGCAACTCTTCGTACTCGGGCCCACAGGCACGGTCAATCTGCCATTCGACTCGTTTCTCGTCTACATAGGCCAACTCGCTTTCGTGCCCGTCTGGCTCGGATACGTCTTCGCGGTTCTGGCAGGCGGCGCTCTGTTCGCCACATGGTACCTGCGGGCCCGGCGGCGTCGAGCCGCGGGGTTGTCCGCCCAGCGCACCTCATCGATCGTCGTCGCATCCGTCGCTCTAGCGGTCGCTCTGCTCTTCATCGTCTGGTACCTCTACCAGGCGCGAGGAGTCGGCTGGATGTTCGTGTTCTTCGTCGTCCTCGTACTCGGGCTGAACTTCGCCCTCACCCGCACATCCTGGGGACGCGCTGTCTTCGCTGTGGGCGGCAACCGTGAAGCCGCTCGGCGATCGGGTATCAACGTGCGGGCGACCTACACCTCTGTCTTCATCCTCTGCTCCACATTCGCCGCAGTCGGAGGGCTGCTCGCGGCAGGAAGACTCGCCGCGGCCGGACAGCAAAGCGGCGGCGGCGACGTCAACCTGAACGCCATCGCCGCGGCCGTCATCGGCGGCACCAGCCTCTTCGGCGGGCGGGGCTCCGCCTTCGCGGCCCTGCTCGGAATCCTTGTCATCCAGTCGATCTCCAGCGGACTCACCCTTCTCAACCTCGACTCATCCATTCGTTTCATGGTCACCGGCCTGGTGGTCCTCGTCGCCGTGGCGCTCGACGCCGTGGCACGTCGATCACGAAGTTCGCACGGACGGGCCTGAGCCGGGCATCGACAGCACCCCGGGCATCCAGCGCGTCTCGACGCGCGACCGCGTCACGAACTCAGACGAGCACGACGACGGCCTTGCCGCCCACCGCGTTCGACTCGAGGTCGCGATGGGCCTGCACGATGTCGTCGATCCGATATTCGCGGCCAATGGGTACCACCGCGTCGCCTGTGGCAACCGCGTCGAGGTAGTCCTGCAAGACTGACGCGGGCAGTCCCTGGGCCTCGCCCGAGTATGCGGTGAGGCGCACACCGTTCGGCAGCCAGTCCATCGGATAGAACTCGGGGATCGTCCACGAGTCAGACAACATGCCGGTGAAGCACACGGTGCCGCCTTGTCGGGTCGCACGGAGCGTGTCGCGCATGACGTTCACCCCGACCAGCTCTATCGCGCCATCCGCGCCGGCACCGATGATCTGGCGAACAGTTGCGGCCACCTCTCCCGTGTCCACGATCGGGTAGTCCACGCCGATTCGGGCGAGCAAGGGAAGTCTCGCTTCGCTTCGAGTCGTAGCGATGACGGTCATTCCTCGCCGCTTCGCGAGGACGGCCGCCGCCAGGCCCACCGAGGATGTGCCTCCTCGGATCAGCAGGCTGCTCCCGTCGGTCGCTTCCAGACCCACGGTGAGTGAACCGTACGCAGTCTGCAGCATCTCCGGCACGGCACCGAGAGTTGACCAGGGCAACGCACTCACGAATGGGATCACTTGCGAGGCCGGTACGACGACCATTTCGGCATAGCCGCCATCCGTGCTGCGGCCCATCCCGCCCATCATGGTCATGACCTGGGTGCCGGGGGCGAACTCGCCCCCGGGTGCCGATTCGACGACACCGGTCGCCTCGATGCCTGGAATCCGCGGAAAAGTACCGCTGAAGGCGACACCGCTCCGAAAGTGCAGCTCGCTTCGGTTGAGGCCGAACGCCATAACCCGGATTCGCACTCCACCCGGCTCCACGACGGGAACGGGAACGGTTCTCAGCCGCAGTACCTCTGGGGCGCCGGGCGCGTCGATGACCACTGCCCGCATCGTCTCGGTCACGAGAGCCGTTGTGTTTCGAGCGATACCCTCAACGTCGACAGGTCGGCCGCGAGTTCAGCCGCGTGCGACTTCGACAACGCCGTCGACATCAATTGTTCGAGATGTCGCTCCGCCGCGGCGGATGCCGTGACTCGAACCTTCTCGCCGGCCGCAGTGAGATCGACGATCATCGAGCGCCGGTCGCTCGGATGCGCGGCCCTGCTCGCGAGGCCATCGCGCTCGAGTCGGTCGACCAGCTTGCTCGCGGCACCCACCGTGATCTGCAGTTCTGTCGCGATGTCATGCACACGAGCATCGCCACCTCGAGACGCAACTGCCTGAAGTGCTTGCAACTGCGCCACGCTCACGGCAGACGCCTCGGCCTGCAGCGAGTCGAGGCGGTTCCACAGCTCGATCTCGAGTCGAACCAGTTCGGCAAAGAAGTCTCCGTATGCGCTCATGCGGAACGCTCCTCAGCACGGCGCCCCAGCGACATGCGGTTTGCTTCGGCCTCGGTGATCAGCAGGCCCGACGCCGCGACGAGATAGTACGAGCGTTCGGTGTAGGCCGCGGCTATCTTTCTCCAGATTTCAGTCATACCTACGCAACTAGGTTACCGAGAACTATATTCCTGGGAATCTAAAGTTGATCGAAACCAAGAACATGCCACCGCCGAAGCTTCGAGTCCGGTGCGGATCTCGAGGTGAATATAGACGATTCGTTCATTTCCGTAGTTATATGGAGGTGTCGTTCATAACCGCAGAGGAAAGAGAAGACTTATGAGTACTACGTCAAGCACAGGCCGTGTCGCGTTGGTGACGGGCGGCTCCGGTGGCATCGGCCAGGCTGTCGTCGAGCGGTTGGTTGCCGACGGATTCTCGGTGGCCGTGCACTACGCCGGCAACCGTGCGAAAGCCGAGGAACTCGTGGAACGCATCACCTCGGCGGGTGGATCGGCGATCAGCGTCGGAGGTGACGTGGCCGATGAGGATGCCATGCAGGCCGCCTTCGACGAGGTCGAGGCCCGGTTCGGGGGAATCGATGTGGTTGTGAATACGGCCGGCATCATGATTCTCGGTCCGATCGCGACGCTGGATCTGGCGGACTTGGACCGGATGCACCGCACGAACATCCGAGGTACGTTCGTGGTCTCTCAGCAGGCAGCCCGGCGTATTCGGGCAGGTGGCGCGATCGTGAATTTCTCGACCACCGTGACCCGCACGAGCTTCGAAAGCTACGGGGCGTACGTGGCCTCGAAGGCAGCCGTCGAGGCCATGACCCTCGTCTTGGCCCGCGAGCTGCGGGGCAAGGACATCACGGTCAACGCGGTTGCCCCGGGCCCCACCGCTACCCCGCTGTTCCTCGACGGCAAAGACGAGCAGACGGTGCAGGAGTTGTCGAAGGCTGCCCCGCTCGAGCGGCTCGGCACCCCCGAAGATGTCGCGGAGACTGTCGCGTCGCTCGCCGGTCCGGCCCGGTGGGTGAACGGCCAGGTCATCTTCGTCAACGGCGGACTCGCCTGATTTCACTGCGCTACCCATCACAGCTCACGCCGCAGCGAACAGACGGTGTGAGCCCCAATAGGAAAGAAGAATCTCATGAGCCAGATCATCGTCATCACCGGAGCCTCCAGCGGGTTCGGTGCACTCACAGCCCGCGCCCTCGCCGATACCGGCAGCACTGTCTACGCCGGCATGCGCGCTACGACCGACCGCAACGCCCCACAGGTACAGGAGGCCATCGACTACTCCGCCGAGCACCACGTCGATCTTCGCGCCATCGAAATGGACGTGAGTTCCGAAGACTCGGTCGAAGCCGCGATCGCTCAGATCATCGCCGAGCACGGCCGCATCGACGTGATCATCCACAACGCCGGTCACATGGTCTCGGGCCCTGCCGAAGCGTTCACACCGGAGCAGCTCGCGGAGTTGTACGACGTGAACGTGCTTTCTACTCAGCGCGTCAACCGTGCGGTGCTGCCGCATCTGCGAAAGGCCGGCAAGGGTCTGGTGCTGTGGGTGTCGAGCACGTCGGTCAAGGGCGGAACACCGCCCTACCTCGCGCCGTACTTCGCGGCGAAGGCGGGCATGGATTCGCTCGCGGTCTCCTACGCTGCGGAGCTTTCGCGGTGGGGAGTGGAGACCTCGATCGTCGTGCCCGGCTCCTTTACCACCGGAACCAACCACTTCGCGCACGCCGGCCACCCCACCGACACGGCGGTGAAAGACGAGTACGAGGCGAAGTATCCTGACCTCATGAAACAGGTCGCCGGAAAGCTCGCGGATCTGGCTCCGAAAGGTGCCGAGGCGTCACTCGTATCCGACGAGATCGTGCGCATCGTCGCCCTGCCCGCAGGAGAGCGGCCGTACCGGGTGCATATCGATCCTGCCGACGACGGCTCCGAAGAGGTCTCGCACGTTGCCGATCGCGTACGGCGCGAGTTTCTCACCCGCGTCGATCTGGCCGACTTGCTCACGATCACTCAATAACCCCTGCATCGAGACGTTCGCCGAAGCGGGAAACCTGACGCGTTCGTAGCCCATTCAAGGAAGTCACCGTGTCGACCAGCACTACTCCCAATTCCACGGGTGGCGTCCGTCGCCGCGGCCGCGGACGACGTCCGGCCGAACAGGTACGCGAAGACGTGTTACGCGCGGTCGGCGAGATCTTGCTCAACGAAGGTCTCGCCGGTCTCACGTTCGAACGTGTCGCTCGGGAATCCGGCGTCAGCAAGACGACTCTCTACAAATGGTGGCCCTCTGCGGGGGCGCTGGCACTGGAGAGCTACTTCCACAGCGTCGAGATCCGGCTGACCTTCCCCGATACAGGCGATATCCGGGCGGACATCGCCACACAGTTGCGCAGTTTCGTCACGCTGATGACCACGACGCCCGCCGGTCGGCTGTTGGCCGAGCTCATCGGAAAATCTCAGACCGACCAGAACCTCGCCTCTGACTACCGGCGCCTGTATTCGTCCCATCGCAGACAACTCGCCGTCGACCGATTCACGATTGCCCAACAAGACGGTCAGATTCGGGCGGGCATCGATTCGCGGGTTCTGGTCGACCAACTCTGGGGAGCTGTGTATCACCGCATCCTCATCCCCGACGAGCCGATCACAGACGCCTTCGCGATCGCGCTCGTCGACAACCTGTTCGATGGCATCACGCCGAGCTGATCGCGGTTCGAGGTGCAGACGCTCGACGTGCAGGAGCTGCGAGGTGCAGAAGCTCGACGTGTGCCGTCGCCCAGGCCCCGCGGCCGATCCGTCGAGAGCGCCATAATTGGACGACTGGCCACAAGGGAGCGGAATGCACAGAGGCACGAATCTTCCTGCGGTCGGCGGCTACAACCAGGCTCTCATTCTCGACGTGATCAGACGTTCGGGCGAGGGGGCCAGCCGCGTAGAGCTCGCCGAGAAGACCGGTCTGTCGGCGCAGACTCTATCGAATGTCTCGCGTCGACTGCTCGACGAGGGGCTCATCCGCGAGGGCGGTAAGACGGTGAGCGGGCCTGGCAAGCCGCGCACCATTCTGCGGCTCGAGCCAGAGGCGCGATTCGCCGTCGGAGTTCATCTCGACCCCACGGTCATCACGTACGTGGTGCTCGACCTCGAAGGGCACGTGGTCGCCCACTCACGCACAAGAACCCCGGTGGGAACGAAGCCGGAAGAGACGATCCGCCGTCTCACGGCATCCGTCACTGCCATCGTCGAGACGTCGGGGGTCGACGCGACGCGCATTCTCGGCATAGGCATTGCGGCTCCTGGTCCGTTGGATGCGGAGGGCGGCCAGGTGTTCAACCCGCCGCGCATGACCGAGTGGCATAACGTGCCTCTGGGAGCATCCTTGTCGGCGTCGACCGGCCTGCCCGTCTTCGTCGAGAAAGATGTCACGGCCGCGGTGGCGGCCGAACGGTGGATGGGCGCCCTTGGCGACCTGGAGAATTCGTTGTTCTTCTATTACGGCACCGGCCTCGGCGCGGGTCTCGTCGTCGACGGAACCGTGGTTCGTGGTGCCAGCAGCAATTCCGGCGACATCGGCCACCTCATCGTCGATCCGGACGGTCCGCTCTGTCGCTGTGGGAAAAGAGGATGCCTCGGAGACTCCGTGGCGCCGGTCTCGCTCGTGATCGAAGCGATCGAGGCCGGACTCGTGACCGCTCCGACCGGACCGCTCGATTCCGTGACGGTAGACAACGGTTTCACCAGGCTGCTCGGCCTCACTGACGAGGGAAACGACCGCGCGGCGGTGATCGTGGGGCGGGCGGCTCGGCGAATTGCCCGGGGGGTGCTCGCCATCGTCAGCATCCTCGATGTCGATCGAGTCGTCTTCGGCGGCCCGTTCTGGGATCGGGCCTCGCGCGCTTTTCTCGACATCGTTCCCGGCGCGGTATCCGACGACCCGGCCCTCATGATGACTCATCCGATTCGATTCGAGGAGTCGAAACTGGGTGCCGATGTCGCGGCCATCGGGGCCGGATGCCTGGTGCTCGACCGGGTTCTCTCTCCGAAACCCACAGATCTGCTCATCGAGCCCCGAGTTTCAGATCGTGCTTGACACAGTTACTCCATTCGATTTATAAATAGATCACCAGTCAGACACGGCTTTCGCCATGAGCGCGGATGCGTGTTGGAATCAGTTCACGGCCGGCCCGATTGCGCACGAGTGGATGCATCACTCGCCGGCGGTGGTCGCGGTCGAAAGCAAAGGAGCTTCACATGAAACGACGTCTCGCGGCTGGCATAGCAGTCGCAATGAGCGCGGCACTCGCGCTCTCCGCGTGTTCAGCTACGTCTGAAGACGGTGCGGAGCCCAAGACCATCAAGGTCGCTTATCAGACGACGGCCACGTTCAATCAGATGCAGATTCTGATGGCGGCGGCAAAGTCCCAGTATGAAGAAGCGAACCCCGGCGTGACGATCGAGCTCGTGCCGATCCAGGGTGAGAGCGCCGACTATTACACCAAGCTCGCCCTGATGAACCAGTCGCCCGCAACGGCGCCCGACGTGCAGTATGAAGACACGTTCAAGATCCAGTCGGACGCGGCCGCCGGATACCTGCTGCCCCTCGACGACAGGCTCGCCGACTGGGCAGACTACTCGCAGTTCGCCGACGGCGCGAAGAGCGCGGGCCTCGGCGCTGACGGAAAGACCTACGGCGTCTCGCTCGGCACCGACACCCGGGCACTCTGGTACAACAAGGACCTCTTCACCCAGGCCGGAATCGCGGTTCCTTGGGAGCCGAAGACGTGGGCCGACGTTCTGGAGGCCGCCTCGACCATCAAGGCCAAGCTGCCCGACGTCATCCCCTTCAACGTCTATTCCGGCAAGGCTGCCGGCGAGGCCGCATCGATGCAGGGCTTCCAGATGCTTCTCTATGGAACCAAGGACACCCTGTACGACACGTCTACCAAGAAGTGGATCACCGGGAGCGACGGTTTCGCAGACTCGCTGCAGTTCGTCGAGGATGTCTACCAGGGCGACCTCGGACCGACCCCGCAGCAGGCCCTCGACCCGAACATCTTCACGAACGTCACCGCGGAGTGGCTGCCGAAGGGCCAGCTGGCCATTGCGCTCGACGGCTCATGGCAGTCGGCCGCCTGGATCCCCTCGGGCACCAATCCCTGGCCCGAGTGGTCGAACGTCCTCTCCCAAGCGCCGATGCCGACTCAGAAGGGCGACGCTCCCGGCCTGAACAGCATGTCGGGCGGGTGGACCCTCGCCGTCGGAGCCAAGACGAAGGCCCCTGACCTGGCGTTCGACTTTCTGACCACCGCGCTCAACCAGGAGAATTCGAAGGCGTACGACATCGGCAACAGCCAGATCGCAGTGCGCGACGACGTGGCGGCCGACCCGGAGTACACGGCAGCCAACCCCTCGTTCGCCTTCTTCTCCAGCCTCGTCGCAGACACGCACTTCCGTGCCGCGACCGAGGACTACGCTCAGATCTCCAACGCGATCACGGTCGCCATGGAATCGGTCATGACGGGCCAGCAAAGCGTCGACGACGCAGCCGCCGCCTATGATGAGGCCCTTGTGGGCATCGTCGGGCAAGACGGCACACAGTCGGCCGACTGAGCAATGTCCGCCGCCTTGATCACGTCTGAGGTTCAGCCCACGGGCGGTTCGGTGCAGCAGAGCACCGAGCCGCCCGCGGGCAGGCGGCGCGACGGGAAAGTCGCCACCCGGCGGCGGAGCGCCGTTCGGCGGTCCATTCCCCTGTTGCCCGCAACCGTGCTGCTCGCCGTCTTTCTCGTGGGCCCGATCATCTCGTCGTTCTACGGCTCGTTCACCGATTCGTCGCTGTCAGGCAGCGCTGCCGCCGGCAGCACCTTCATCGGCTTCGACAACTACCTGGCGCTTTTCGCCGACCCGGACTTTCCCACCGCGGTCATCCTGACCCTCGTTTTCGTTATAGGGTCGGCGGTCATCGGCCAGAACGTGCTGGGTCTCGGCCTCGCGTTGCTGATGCGGTCGAGCGCACGACTGGTTCGAGCCATGGTGGGCACCTTTGTCGTCGCCGCCTGGGTTCTTCCTGAGATCGTCGCCGCGTTCGCCTCGTATGCGTTCTACCGTGACACGGGCACGGCGAACTCGTTTCTGGCTCTGTTCGGCGTTTCCGGGCCGAGCTGGCTCTACGTGTTTCCGATGCTGGTCGTGATTCTGGCCAACACCTGGCGAGGCACCGCATTCTCGATGCTGGTCTACTCCGCCGCGCTCGCCGACGTTCCTGACGAAATTCAGGAGGCCGCCGAGATGGACGGGGCGAACGGATGGAAGCGGCTGCGGCTCGTCACCCTGCCGATGATCCGGCAGAGCATCGCGACCAACGCGATGATCACGACCCTGCAGACCCTCTCGGTCTTCACGATGATCTTCGTCATGACGGGTGGCGGTCCCGGCGTGCAGAGCACGACCCTTCCGCTACTCGCGTACCAGGAGGCGTTCAAGTTCGGGCAGCTGGGCTTCGGCACCGCGATCGCGACCATCATGCTGCTCGTGGGTGCGATCTTCTCGATCTTCTACATTCGCGCTCTTCGCACCGATCTGGAATAGACCATGACAACGACTCTCGTCCCCACCGCCCGGGCAGGCTCGCTCGCGACGCCGCGCCCATCGATGTCTTCGCCGACACGGCGATGGATGCGGGCGCTCTCGAGCATCACGCTCGCGATCATCGGCGTCTGCTTCGCCGTTCCCCTGCTCTGGCTTGTGCTCGCCTCGGTCGATGCGCAGCCCAGCCTCTCGGTCAAGCTCCCCGAGACATTCACCCTCGACAACTTCGCCCAGGTGCTCACGCCGAGCCTGACCTTTGTTCCGCTGCTGAACAGCGTGATCCTCTCGGGCGGATGCGCGATTATCACGGTCGTCCTCGCGATCTTGGCGGCGTACCCGCTCTCCCGGTATCGGATGAGGATCACGAAGCCCTTCTTGTACGGGATTCTGTTCGGAACATGCCTCCCGATCACCGCGATGATGGTGCCCGTCTACAGCCTGTTCGTGCAGCTGAACCTGATCGATTCGCTTCCGGGAACCATCTTCTTCATGGCGGCGACGTCGCTTCCCATCGCGATCTGGATGATGAAGAACTTCATGGACTCGGTTCCGATCAGTCTCGAAGAGGCTGCCTGGGTCGACGGTGCGTCTTCGATGAAGACGCTGGCCAGGATCGTGGTGCCTCTGATGCGTCCCGGCATCGCGGTGGTGTTCATCTTCGTGTTCATCCAGGCCTGGGGCAACTTCTTCGTTCCGTTCGTTCTGCTTCTGAGCCCGGACAAACAGCCGGCGGCAGTCAGTATCTTCAACTTCTTCGGCTCCAACGGGGCTGTCGCCTACGGGCAGCTTGCCGCCTATTCGATCGTCTATTCGGTTCCGGTGCTCGCTCTCTACGTTCTGGTTTCGCGAGGCCTGGGCGGATCATCCGCCATGGCGGGCGCGGTCAAGGGCTGACGTCGGCTCGGCCCCCATCCGCTCCATTTCTGGTTCGCCGGAATCCTGAAAGGCTTTTTCATGCACGACAATCGACTGCTCACCGAGGCGAGACTCAATCGCTTCATCACCGAACGCCTCAAACCGGCGCTGTACCGCGACACAGTCGCCCTGACCGCCGAGGTCTGGTCTGCGCCCGGCGAGCCCGTGACCTTCGGCGAGGCGGCAGCCCAGCAGTATGCGCCGTTCACCATCGGCAGCGCGTGGGGTCGTCCGTGGTCGACCTCGTGGTTCAGGGTGAGAGGAATGGTTCCCGAGGCCTGGCGCCGGTTGGCCGACGATCCGGCCCATCCATTCAGTATCGAGCTCGTGTTCGACCTCGGCTTCGACGGCGGGCAATCCGGATTTCAGTCTGAAGCGCTCGTCTGGGGCCTCGACGGAGTGCCCATCAAAGCGATCTCGCCGTTCAACGCCGCCGCCGTGGTTCCGATCGACGCCGACGGACAGGTCGACGTATTCGTCGAAGCCGCCGCCAACCCCGATGTCGGAAGCAGCTGGACGTTCACCCCGACGACTATCGGCGACCCGGCGACCGCCGGAGACCAGCTCGCGTACGTGATGCGGCAGATGGACATCGCCCTCCTCGATGTGAACGTCTATGAGCTCGTCAGCGACAGGGAGGTTCTGCGCGGCCTGATGCGGGAGCTCGCGCTGACATCGCCGCGCCGGGTGCAGATTCTGGCCGCGCTCGAGCGTGCGCTCGACGTGATCGATCCGCACGCCGTGTCCGCGACCGCGGCCGCGGGCCGAGCCGAACTGGCGGAGATGCTCGCGCGTCCGGCCTCGGCGAGTGCGCATGTGCTGCACGCGGTGGGCCACGCCCACATCGACTCGGCCTGGCTCTGGCCGGTTCGGGAGACCATTCGCAAATGCGCCCGCACGTTCTCGAACGTGATCGTGCTGATGGACGAGAACCCGGACTTCACCTTCGCGTGCTCATCGGCCCAGCAGCTGTCCTGGATGAAGGAGTACTACCCCGCGCTGTTCGAGAAGATTCGCGAGAAGGTGCGCGGAGGGCAGTTCATTCCGGTCGGCGGCATGTGGGTGGAGTCCGATACCAACCTGCCCGGTTCTGAGGCCATGGCACGGCAGTTCGTCGCGGGCAAGAGATTCTTCATCGAGGAGTTCGGCATCGACAACGAAGAGGTCTGGCTTCCGGATTCCTTCGGCTACTCCGGCGCGCTGCCTCAGATCGTCGCCGCCGCAGGCAGCAGATGGTTCCTCACGCAGAAGATCTCGTGGAATGAGACGAACGTGATGCCCCACCACACTTTCCAGTGGGAGGGCATCGACGGCACCCGCGTCTTCACCCATTTTCCGCCGGTCGACAAGTACAACTCCGATCTGAGCGCACTTGACATCCATCATGCGGAGCGCAACTTTCGTGATCATGACCGGGCGACGATGTCGCTCCTGCCCTACGGATACGGTGATGGGGGAGGCGGGCCGACCCGCGAGATGGTCAGCGTCATCGAGCGGACCACCTCGCTCGAGGGCTCGCCGCGCGTCATCCACAGCACCCCTCGGGCGTTCTTCACCGCCGCACAGGATGAATATCCGCACGCCGAGGTCTGGTCGGGTGAGATGTACCTCGAGCTGCACCGTGGTACCTACACGAGCCAACTCGCCACCAAGCAGGGCAATCGGCGCAGCGAGCACCTTCTGCGCGAGGCGGAGCTGTGGGCCGCGACGGCCGCGGTGCAGGGAGGGCACGCCTATCCGTACGACCGGCTCGAGACGCTGTGGCATCTCGTGCTCCTCCAGCAGTTCCACGACATTCTTCCCGGCAGTTCGATCGCCTGGGTTCATCAGGATGCCGAGAGGAACTACGCGTATATCGCTCGAGAGCTCGACGAACTGATCGAGACCAGCCTTCGCCACCTGGCCGGAGACGGTGAAAAAACGCTCACCTTCAACGCTGCGCCGCACGAACGGAACGGGGTTCCCGCCCTCTCCGCCTCGGTGAGCTCGGCGGCTCACGGCTCTACTGCCACCCAGGACGACACCGGATTCGTACTGGTGAACGACGCTCTCGAAGTACGCATCGACGGGCGAGGCCTGGTCGTCGCGCTCGTCGACCTGGCCTCGGGGCGGGATGCGATTCCTCCGGGAGAGGTGGGCAACCTGTTCCAGCTGCACCGAGACACTCCCACCCAATGGGACGCGTGGGACATAGACCGGCACTATCGGCACGTCTACACCGACCTCACAGAGGCCGATTCGGTCGTTCTGGGCGAGGACGGCTGTTCTGTCATCGTCGAACGGAGCTTCGGTCGATCGCACCTCGTGCAGACGATCTCCTTGGCCGCCGGATCGGGCCAGCTCGACCTGACGATCGACCTGGACTGGCACGAGACGCAGAAGCTGCTGAAACTGGCATTCCCCCTCGACGTGCTCGCCGATCGCTTCTCGTCGGAGATCCAGTTCGGCCACATCGAGCGGCCCACCCACACGAACACCTCGTGGGATGCCGCGCGGTTCGAGACCGTCGCGCACCGATGGATCCGGGTGTCAGAACCCGACTTCGGCGTCGCGATCGTGAACGATTCCACCTATGGCCACGACATCACCCGCGAAGCGCGCCCCGGCGGCGGGACGCTCACGAACGCCCGGCTCTCACTGTTGCGCTCGGCCCTGTTCCCCGATCGACTGCACACGGATAGGTTGAAACGTGTCCTCATCTCCTGCCCAGGTCAGCGACGAGCCCCGCTCGCCGCAGCACGCGGCGTCCGGTGACCCGCTCCTGGTGGTCAAGGACCTCAAGGTCCACTTCCCGACCAGCGACGGCATCGTCAAGGCCGTCGACGG
>NZ_CAXVWM010000141.1:0-13226 GCF_964263775.1 Agreia sp.
TTCTCAGCGGCGCGGAACGACGCGGCGACGAATCGCGAGACCAACGCCGGCCGTCAGCAGCATGCAGGCGGCGATCAGCAGTCCACCGCTGTCGGTGCCGCCGGTGGCCGCGAGTGCCCCGCCGCGAGGATTCTCGGGAGCGCCGTCACTCCCGCCCGGCGTCGGGTTCGGGCTGCCCTGCTCTGTGACAATCGTGACGGACGCGACAGCGATCCGGGCCGACTGGCCGCCGGTGGCCTGGATCTGTGCGGCACCGGACGCGGCGTCGGTGGGGATCGTGACGTCAATGCTGAACGACCCGTCCGTGGCCACGGTGACCGTCGCGAGCGTGTGCGCTGCCTGCGCAGCGGGCGCGTTCTGCGCGGTGGCCGGGCCGGTGAGGGCCACCGAGACGGTCTCGTTTGCCTGGAATCCGTCCCCGTGCACGGTGACCGTCTGTCCGGGGGAGAGGGTGTCATCCTCGAGTTCGATGGTGGCGTGTTCGGGCGGGGTGTCGCCGGTGGCATCCTCGAGCACGGCGACGGTGCGCGCGGGGATGGTCACGGCGCCGGTGGTCGCATCCCAACCGGTCTGCCTGACGATGGCATCGCCACTGCTTGCCTGGATTGGGGACAGCGTAAACTCACGTCCGGCGAATCCCGGAACTGTCTCAGTGACGGACTGGGGTGAGGCGTTGAACACCACGAGGATGCCGTCACGATCCGGGTCGACGTCCTCGCCGACGCTGTCGTCGATGCTCATCGTGATCACTCCGGGGGCCTGGTCCGGCCCGCTGCCGGGAAAGGAGACTTTCTCCAGGATCCGGTCAGTCGAACCCAGGCGCAGCAGCGGGTTGGACTGCTTCAGCTCCAGCAGAGTGAGTGCCTGCTGGTGGGCGGTAGCGATATCTGCCGGGGTGGGCTTGAGGGCGGGGTCGGTCAGCAGGGGTGTGAAGGCGTCCCAGTTGGCCTGTGCGTCGGCGGCGGGCGGGAGACCGGACCCGAAAGTCGATTCCTGGCCGCTCCAGTCGATGCGGTTGAACCAGTCCCCGGAATCGTAACTGTTCGCGTCCAGCGACTTAGAGCGAAGCAGGTCGGTGCCGGCGTGCCACAGCGACGGTGACTGCGACAGGGTCACGGTGGCCAGGCTGAGGGTGTTCATGCGCACCCGGTCCGCCATGGGGGTGGCCTGCGGGAGCTTGGTGGCGAGAACGTCGAACAGGGTGAGGTCATCGTGCGCGTCGACGTAGTTGACGATCTCGTCGGGTTCGGTGGCGTACCCGGCCGGCTGACCGCTGTAGACCAACTGGTCGCCACGGCTGGTCTGCCCGTCGGAGGTGACGAAGGAGAACGCCGCCAGGTTTCCGGCCAGTCCGAGCCGGACCAGGTCGCTCTGTGCCGCGAGCTCCGCGAGGGCTTCCTCGGCGGAGCCGTTGCTGCCGTGTCCGTTGGGGTCGGTGCCCAAACCAGTCCCGTATCCCTGCTCGAACGTGGATTCGGGCCGGGTCGGGTTGCCGCCGTGGACCGCATCACGGAGTCGGTCATTGAAGGTACCGATGCCGGTTCCGCCCAGTTGCCCCTGGGCGGCCTGTTCGAACAAGGCATTGTCGGCGACCTCTCCGAAGTTCCAGCCTTCGCCGTACAGGTAGATCTTCGACCCGTCCACCCCGTCGGTCTCGATGGTGAGCTCGTCGAGCGCGGCCCGGGCTGCGAGCAGGTTGTCACGGGAGTGGTGGCCCATCAGGTCGAACCGGAACCCGTCGACCTTGTAGTCACGGGCCCAGGTGACCAGCGAGTCGACCATCAGCTTCTCGGCGGCGGCGTGTTCGGTGGCGACATTCTGACAGCAGGTGGAGGTCTGCACGTTGCCGGCAGCATCCAGCCGCTGATAGTAGCCGGGGACTACCTTGTCGAGGACAGACTTGTCGTTCTGGCCGCTTGCGGCGGTGTGGTTGTACACCACATCGAGAACGACCTGAAGTCCGTCGTCGTGCAGCCCGCCGACCATCTGCCGGAACTCGTCGACCCGGGCACCGTCCTCAGGGTTGGTGGCATAGGAGCCTTCCGGGACGTTGTAGTGGTACGGGTCGTACCCCCAGTTGTATCCGTCGGCGGCGGCGGTCTGTGCTACGCACGCCTGCTGCCCGGTCGAGGCGGGCCCGTAGCTGGCGAGGTCGCAGTTCGGGGTCGCCTGGTCGGCGCGTCGTTCCCTGATCGAGGCGATGTCGAACGTGGGCAGCAGATGCACGGTGTTCATCCCGGCCTCTGCGAGCTCGCGCAACTGCCGGGTGCCGTCACTATCGGCGGTGAACGCCTTATAGGTGCCGCGGAGCTCTTCCGGAACGGTGTCATCGGTGATGGAGAAGTCCCGGACGTGCAGTTCGTAGATGACTCGGTCTTCCGGTTGCGCGATCTGCGGCGCTGGCGTTTCCGCCCACTGGGCCGGCCGGTATGCGGGGTCGGCGAGGTCGACGGCGACCGAACGGGAGGAGTCGGTGGTCAATGCGACCGAGTACGGGTCGGTGACCGCATTGCGTTCGATCCGGTCGGTGCTGGGCGCATAGACGACGACCTCCCACTCGTATTGCGAGTTCTTCCACCCTGATCGGCCCTCGACTGTCCACACTCCCGTGCTGTCATCGAACGTCGCCGGAATCTGCTGCGGGTCGCCCTGAGCGTTCCAGACGGTGAGCGATGCGTTTTGCGCGGTGGGGGCCCACAGGGTGAAGGTGGGGGTGCCACCACTCCAGGTGATGCCGAGGTCGGTGTTGTGGAGGTCGTCGGCGTAGAGGTCATCGAGAACTCCGGGCAGCTGCACGCCGGTGAACGCGGTGGGGGTGCCGTCGCGTTCCTGCAGCACCGCGAGCTCGTGCGTGAGGACGTCTTTCACGGACGCCGTGGACAGGTCTACGGGGTGAAGGGCGAGGTAGCCGCGCAGCGCAGGGAACTTCTCCTGCTGTGCGGTGGTGAGCCCGGCCGGGTCGTACCTGAGGGCGATGCTGTCGCCCCCCTGCACGTCGCCGTCGGTGAGGGCGAGGGTGGCCTCGGCGGAGTGGTGCAGCGACCAGGTGAGCTCGGTCGGGTCGCCGTCGCCGAGCAGGGCGGCGGGCCAGGCGAGGGTGTCAGCGCTGATCCAGTGCGCACGTTCTTCTCCGGTGCCGGCGACGGGCGGGTCTGTGACGATGATGTCCAGCAGATGGGTGGTGATGTCGTACCGGAACTGAACCTGCTTTTGGCCCCCTGTGGCGAAGCCGTAGTTGCCGCCCCCGGTATCACCCCCGACGCCGTAGCTCTCGTCCCAGGTCAGATTGTGCGCCACCTTGGTCTCGTAGTTGCCTGCCGGCAGCGCCGATGTGGACCACTCGTAGATTCCGTTCTTGTCGCCATCCTGCAGCCACGTGCCCAGGCAGTCGGTGTTCCAGTCTCCCGGGCAACCGATCTCGGACTGGAACGATCCCGCAAGGGTGACGATCGGTCCCTCACTCGTGTTCTGGAACCGGTGCGTGACCGGATCGAAATAGAACGTGATCGGCCCGCCGGGATGGGCGTAGAGCACGTTCGCGCCGCCCGGGGCACCGTCGGCGCCGAAGTTGACGTCCCAGCTGCCGTTGGTAGTGATCTTGTACTCATATTCGCCGGCGGGCAGGTCAAATGTGCCGGCGTATACCCCGTCGGCGCGGAGGGTGAGCTGCGACTGGGTACAGTCGCTGGTCCAGTCTCCGGCGCAGCCAAGTTCCGATTGGTGGTTTCCGGCGATGACCACCTGCGAGTATTCGTCGGCCGCGGCCGGAGAGGTGGAGCCGACGATCAGGGTGCCGGCCAGAAGGCCGACGGTGGCCAGTACCGCGGCGATGCGGTGTCGTTGCATGATGTGCGCTCCTTGGAAATGATTGGGTCTTCGGGATGGGGCGAGGAGTGGGGTTTCTACTTCACGCTTCCGGCGGAAAGGCCGGACACGATGTAGCGCTGAAGGAAGAGGAACAGGGCAACCACCGGGAGAGCGGCGAGTACCGAACCGGCCGCGAAGACGCCCCAGTTCTGGGACTGGAACCCGGAGATCAGTGTGTAGAGGCCCAGTGCGAGGGTCTGCTCGTTCGGATCGGTGAGCAGGACGCTGGCGATGACGAACTCGCTGGTGACGCCGATGAAAGAAAGCAGTCCGACGACAGCGAGAATCGGGGTGACCAGGGGCAGCACGATGGTGAAGAAGGTGCGGGCGTGGCCGGCGCCGTCGATCTTCGCGGCCTCGTCGATGGAGGTCGGGACGGTATTGAAGAACCCGTACATCAGGAACGTGTTCACCCCGAGCGCGCCGCCGAGGTACACCAGGATGAGACCCGAGTTGGTGCCCAGTCCGATGGCGGGAAACACGTCGGAGATACCCACCATGAGCAGGAAGATAGCGACGACGGCAAGGAACTGGGGGAACATCTGTACGAGCAGCAGGGTGAGCAGTCCGACCCGACGTCCGGTGAATCGCATCCGGGAGAAGGCGTACGCCGCGAGAGCACCCAGGAACACTGTGGCCAGGCTGGTGACCACGCCGATCACCAAGGTGTTGATGAACCATTGCGCGAACGGGGTCGCGGGGTTGGTCAGAAGCCGTTCGTAGTTGCTGAGGTCGAAGGCTTCGAACAACTGGTTCGACCCGGTGAGTGTCCCGCTCGGGTTGAACGATACCGAGACGATGTACAGCAGTGGGAACACCGCGAACACGCACGCGATGACGCCGACGACGTATCGCCATCCGGTGTCGGTGAACCAACGCCCGACACTGTGCCGACGTACAGCAGCCCGGGTGGTGGCCATCAGTTGATCTCCTCAAGGGATCGGGTGCGGCGGAAGCTGACGATGGAGACAACCGCCACGATGATGAAGATGAGAATCGCGAACGCGCTGGCCAGGCCGTAGTCCCGACCGCCACCGCCGCCGAACGCGACCTTGTACACCAACGTGATCAGCAGGTCGGTGGCGCCGATGTCCAGGGTGGTGTCGGTGAACCTGGGCCAGCCGCGTGTGAGCATGTAGACGACGTTGAAGTTGTTGAAGTTGAACGCAAACGATGCGATCAGCAGCGGCGCGATCGACACGAGCAGTAGCGGCAGCTTGATGGATCGGAAGGTCCGCCACGCGCTGGCCCCGTCGACCTTGGCGGCCTCCAGGACGTCGTCCGGGAGAGACTGCAGCGCCCCAGTGCAGACGAGGAACATGTAGGGGAAGCCGAGCCACAAGTTCACGAACAGAACGCTGAATTTCGCCAGCCACGGATCGCTCAGCCAGGGGATGTCGGCACCGCCAAACAACACCTGGTTGATGAAGCCGAACTCGGTGTTCAGCATCCCCGCCCACACCAGCCCGGACAGGAACGCGGGGAAAGCGTACGGGAGGATCAGGATGGCGCGAAACACTTTCCGCCCCCGTACCCGGGGATGGTTGAACACCAGGGCAAGGAACACCCCGAGCGCGAAGGTCAGGGCAACGGACAGGAACGCGAATGCGAAGGTCCAGACGATGACCCGCAGCAGCGGATCGCGGAGTTGTTCGTCAGTGAAGGCCTCGGTGAAGTTGTCGAACCCGATGAACACCCGCCATCCGGGGGTCAGCCCCGTGCCGTCGTCGGATCTGAACGTGCCCTCCCCGTCATCGGCGTACACGGTGCCGGTGGTGGTATCCGTGAACGCGTCGGCGGCCTCGTCGTACTCCAGCGCAGACGCGAACACATACGCGCTGGTTCCGTCCGGGGTGCGCAGACTGCCCTTATTGGGGTCTTCGGAAATCGGCACGACCACCTCGAGGACCTCGGTCTGCCGCTGCACGATCTCCGAGAGCGTCAGCTGCGTCCATAGTGCGGGGGCGGCGTCAACCTCGTCGAGAGGTTGATCGCTGGTGCCGAACGAGAGCTGACCGTCCTCACCTTCCACGAGGAGACCGAGCGCGACGCCATTGCTGTAAACGTCGACCGCGAACTGCGGAGAATCGGGAACCCGGACCTGCGCGGTTCGGATGATCTGCTCGATCGCGTCTTCTTTCGTGCTGTTGTGCTGATCTCCGTAATTGGTGAACGCGATATACCCGGTGTACAGCACGACAAACACTTGGAATACGGCCAGGAAGATCAGACCCGGAGCGAGGTACTTGGCCGGCAGCAGGCCGCGCTTGAGGTAGATGATGTTGAGGATGATCACGACTGCTGCTACGACGATCGCCGCAGTCACCTGGTCGAGGGTGATCAAGGTGAATGCTGCGAACGCACCGATCGCGTCCAGCGTCGCCAGCAGCACGATTTTCACGACGAGGGCGCCCAACCCCAGGCGAGGGCGCGATTCCAGGGGGCCCCGGGCTGATCGGCGCGGTGGGCGACTTCCGTGCGCAGCGACATCGTCGGTGAGGGCGCGCGAGACGGCGGATGTCTGCGGTGTGGTCATGGTCGAACTGCTCCTGGTGCTTCGGGATCGAACATGGAGATGCGTGATGGAATGTGCGGGGGCGGAGAGGCGACAACGCCCCCGCACACGAGAAATCAGCCGCCGATCTGCGCTTGAATATTCTCCGCCGCCTTGGTCCACACCGCGGCAGGCTCACCCTCGCCGCGGATGAGGGTCAACTCAGCGTTGCCCCAGTCCGACCACACCGACCCCATCTCCGGGATAGAAGGCATCGGAAAACCGGATTGACCGATCTTGCCGAACGCGGCCACATCTGGATCCTTCGCGGCAACCTTCTCGTAGGCCGACGTCAGTGCCGGCGGACGGCCGCCGACCTCGAAGAGCGCCAGCTGCGCGTCCTCCTTAGAGAGGTAGTTGACGATGAAGTTCGTCGCCGCCAGCGAGTTGGTGGACTTGCTGGACAGGAAGAACCCGTTGACGCCCACGAACGGGCGCGGCTCTTCGCCGCCAGCAGACGGAATCGGGTCGACGACATAATTGATCCCGGCTTCGGCGATGACTGGGACGTTCCACGGGCCGGTGAGGTAGAACGGCGACTTGCCGTCGATGAAGAATTCTCGTGCCCGGTCGCCGTCGATGTTCGTGTTGAGGATGCCATCGGCGCCCCACTGCTTCAGGGCGGTGGCGAATCTTGTCCCCGCCTCATCGCCGAGGATCAGCTGCGACGGATCATAGCTGCCGTCGGCATTCTGCGCGAACACCTGTGACCCGAAGGAGGTCTGCAATGGGTAAAGGTGGTACGGGTCTCCCTGCTCCGGTGACAGGCCGACCAGGAAGGGATACTCCGTGCCGGCGGCGCGGCCAGCAGCGATCAGGTCGTCGAACGTGGCGGCCGGCTCCGCGACCAGATCCGCATTACGCAGCAGTCCCACGTTCTCGATCGAGTACGGCATGCCATACACCGCACCGTCATAGGTCATCGCCTGGATCGCCGTCTCGCTGAACCCGTCCGCGACATCGCCGAGCTCGATCGGGGCGACTACGCCGGCGGCGACGTACGCGCCGAGCTTGTCGTGCGGGCTGACGATGACGTCCGGACCTTTGCCGGTGGGGACCTGGCTGATGAAGTCCTGATCGACGGTGGAGAAGTCCTTCGTCACCAGATTCACCTCGATACCGGTCTCCTCCGTGAACGACGCTGCCGGCTTTTCCAGTGCGGGCTTGCGCTCGATATCCACCCATACCGTGATCGGTTTTCCGGAATCACCGCCACCGGCGGGTTTTGCGTCGCCATTCCCAGAGCAACCGGAGAGTGCAAGAGCTCCGATCGAAACGATCGCCGTTCCGAAGACCGCTGCCTTCAATGTCACCTTCATTGGTGACTCCTTTCTGTGTCAGCCCCGACCCAGCGCCGCAGGCCTCATCGCATGTGCAAGCGTTTCCAAGATAAGCACACATTCATTGTCACGCAAGACTGAAAAATGGCTTTTTAGCGGATATGGCGCCGCGGAAGCGTTTACACGTATGCTGGCTGCCATGTCTTTCCAGTGGTGGCGCGATGCAGTGATCTATCAGGTGTATCCTCGGTCTTTCGCAGATTCGAACGGCGACGGGATCGGCGATCTCGCCGGAATAACCTCGCATCTGGACGATCTGGTCGACCTCGGCGTGGACGCGGTCTGGATCTCGCCGTTCTTCACATCTCCGCAACGCGACGCCGGCTATGACGTCTCCGACTATTGCGACGTCGATCCCGTGTTCGGCACCCTCGCCGACGCGGACGCACTCATCCATGGCGCGCATGAACGAGGACTACGGGTCATCTTCGACCTCGTCCCCAACCACTCCTCCAGCGACCATCCGTGGTTTCAGGATGCTCTCCGCGCGGCACCAGGCAGTGCCGCACGGGCGCGGTACATCTTCCGTGAAGGTCGCGGCGACCACGGAGAACTGCCGCCCAACAACTGGCAGTCCATCTTCGGCGGTCCCATGTGGACGAGGGTCACCGAAGCAGACGGTACGTCCGGCCAGTGGTATCTCCACATCTTCGACAGCTCGCAGCCCGACTTCGACTGGACCAACCCCGACGTGCACGCCCTGTTCCTCGACGTGCTGAGGTTCTGGTTGGATCGCAACGTCGATGGCTTCCGCGTGGACGTCGCGCACGGCCTGATGAAACAGCCCGGCCTTCCCGATCTCGACGAACCGGACTCGGCCAGCCTGGGTGCGGGCACTGCAACCCTCGAGCCGGAGATCAGCACCCCGACTGAGGTGCCGTACTGGGGACAAGAAAGCGTTCACGAGATCTATCGAGACTGGCGGCGCCTGCTGGATACCTACCCCGGTGAACGGGTCCTGGTCGCCGAAGCGTGGGTCGACCCGCTCTCCCGCCTGGCTGATTGGGTGCGCCCCGATGAGATGCATCAGGCGTTCAACTTCGCTTACCTCGAGACCCCGTGGGCCGCCGGGCCGCTCACCCAGATCATCGACGCATCGCTGGCCACGTTCCACAGCGTGGGGGCTCCCAGCACGTGGGTGCTGTCCAACCACGACGTCGTGCGGCACGCCACTCGGCTCGCGCTCCCGTTTGAGAACCCGCAAGGACACGGGATCGGCCCGGCAACCGACAACCTGCCCGACGAGAAGGCAGCACTGCAGCGCGCCCGCGCGGCGACCGCCCTCATGCTCGCCCTCCCCGGCTCCGCCTACATCTATCAGGGCGAGGAGCTCGGCCTTCCGGAAGCGATCGACCTGCCCGACGAAGCACGCCAAGATCCCACCTGGATCCGGACCAACGGCGAACGCTACGGCCGCGACGGATGCCGCGTCCCGCTTCCCTGGACTGCTGAGCGCGCCACGTTCGGCTTCAACGAGAATGGAACGGGTAAGAGCTGGCTCCCCCAACCCACCCAGTGGGCGCGTCTGGCCCGGGACGCTCAGCGCTCCGACGACACCTCTACCCTTGCGCTCTACCGTCAGCTCCTCGCCCTACGCAAGGAGCTGCAGCTCGGCACAGGAGAACTCCAGTGGCTGGACTGCCCTCGAGAAGACGTCCTGGTGTTTCGTAACGGGCGGGCAGTGATCGTGGTCAACACCGGCCGGGAGCCCATCGAGATCCCTGAGAGCGAACTGCTCATCTCCAGCAGCCCTATCGACGGAGCCGTACTTCCCGGGGACACCACCGTCTGGCTCCGCGCCTAGCCACCACCTCGGCCGCGGTATTCTTCACGTAGCCGCTACACCAAAGGAGCAACCGTTGGCCGACATCGTCGAGGTCGCGCAGCGCGCCGGGGTCTCCATCGCCACCGTGTCGCGCGCCCTCAACGGAAAGAGCGCCTCCGCCGAGACGCGCCGACGCGTGCTTCAAGCGGCACAGGAACTCGGCTACGTCGTCTCCTCGAGCGCGTCGAGCCTGGCCAGCGGGCGAACAAAGAACATCGGATTCATGGTGCCGTTCATCGACCGCTGGTACTTCACCACCCTCCTGCGAGGCATCGAAGCCGTGCTGCTCGAACACGGCTACGACGTCACCCTCTACAACCTGCAGGGCCACGAAGAACAACGCGAGAAGATCTTCGCCACCTCCCTCCGCCGCTCCAGCGTCGACGGACTCATCGCAGCCAGCATCGAACTCGCCCCCCACGAGATCCGCACGCTCCAAGATCTCGGCAAACCCGTCGTCAGCGTGGGCGGAACCATCGACAGCGTGTCCACCGTCGACGTCGACAACTTCCACATCTCCCGCCTCGCCACCGAACACCTCATCTCACTCGGGCACACGCGAATCGCGCACGTCGGTAGCGGTAGCGCGCTCGGATCTGCGTTCCGCCTCGGCGACACCAGGTACGACGGCTGGCAGTCCGCTCTCGCCGAGGCAGGGCTGGCGCATGACGAAACGCTGTTCCGTGAAGCCGACTTCGACATCGAGTCCGGCTACCGGGCGACGAAGTTCCTCCTCGCACACAACCGGCCCAGCGCGATCTTCGCCGCCAGCGACGAGGTCGCCATCGGTAGCCTCCTCGCCGCCCGCGACCTCGGCCTCCGTGTTCCCGCCGACCTGTCCATCATCGGAATCGACGATCACCACCTTGCCGACTTCTTCGGTCTCACCACGATCGCGCAATTCCCCGAGATGCAGGGCCAGGCGGCCGCCGACCTCCTCCTTGCCACTCTCGAAAACCCCGGCATCGAACCCCAGCACCGCACAATCGCGCCCGAGTTTGTCGTGCGCGCATCCACTGCCCGACCGCACGACGGCGAGTTCGAGCGGATCTGACCGAGCCCCGGATGGGCGGATATCGACAACCTGGCGTTCCTGTGCTCGCACCGCACACCGAGACCCGCCAGCCACCGACGAACTAGCAGACCATGGTGACGAGCCGGGCCTCGAGGATCACGCGAATACGGGACCCTACTGGGCAGCGAAGTAGAACTTCGTGCCGTCGAGGCTCGACACGACCCAGAAGCCCTGCTCGACGCCGCTCGTCGGAATGGCGATGGCGATGTTGCCCGTCGCGGAGGCTCCCGGAGTCAGCTCGGAGATCGCATCCAGTGCGTCGGGGGCGATCGCAAGCACGTCGTACTGGTTGTACATCGTGCCGTCGGCAGCTTCGAAGGCCACCTGCACATAGGCGGGGAAGCCGGTCTCCGATCCGATGTAGGTGGTGGTGACGGGCAGAAGAGCGTACGACGTTCCGGCCGGAGCCGTGTCGCTGAACGAGTTCTCAGCGGCGACCGCGGCATCAGCGTTGAGCGTCGGCGTGTTCACCGTGACCTGCCACGTGGGCTCGCCCAGTTGCGCGAGTTCGATGCTCGAGCCGAGGGGAGCGGGGTTCTCGCGAGATCCGACGTCGCCGACAACAGGGGCACCTTGTTCGCCGGTCGACGTGTCGTCATCCGGTTCGACGGGCTCCGACGTGATCGACGGATAGTCGCTCTCGATAGTGTCACTGACGCTCGAGAAGAACAGACCGGTGTACACGATCGACAGAACGATCGACAGTATGAGCGCCAGCAGCGACACGGCGCTCGCCACAATCGCGAGAGTCTTCTTGCGTGCCTTGAGGAAGATCGCGATGACGCCCAGAACCAGGCCGACGAACGCCAGGAACCCCGTGACGTAGTTGAGAAAGGGGATGAATGACCCGATCAGGGCGACCGCACCGATGATCAGTGCCGAGAGGGCGAGGCCGCCCGGGCCCTTCTTCGGGCTGATCGTTCCGGGCGCGTAGGGCGCCGCCGGGTACGGCGCGGATGCGTACTGGTTCGAGGGTGGGTACGCCTGCGTCGGTTGCGGGTACGACTGGCTCGTCGGCGGCGGCGTTCCGTAGTCGGCGACCGGCGGCGCCGTCGGAAACTGCGGTGTACTGCGTGCCGGGGGCGCGCTCGGAGCCTCGGGAGCCCCGGGCGATGCAGGAGTCGTCGGCTCGTCGGGGGCGCCCGGGAATGCGGGAGGCTGCGTATCTGGCATACCCCGAGTGTGGCAGAGCCTGGGCCAGCGGGTGCGCTCCTCGGTTTACCGCTTTGCGCCCTAGCCCACCTGGGCATAGAACGCCTCGGGTGCTTGCGCCAACGACGCCTTCACCAGAGCACTCCATTCGTCGACGACGACCTCGAACGCTCCGGCTTCGACGCCGTCGAGCGAGGCTCGGGCCACGTCAGCCGGATCGACCATCGGGCCCTCGTACCCCGCCATGATGTCGGTGTCGGCGGCGCCGAGGTGAAGACCCTGCACGGTGATGCCCGCGGTCCGCAGCTCGAGCCGTACCGAGTTGGTGAGATTCCACTCGGCCGCCTTCGCCGTCGCGTAGCCTCCGGAGCCGGGGTACGCGAACCAGGAGAGTGCAGACAGGACGTTCACGATAGTTCCGCCCCCGTTGCGCTCGATGATCGGGGCGAACGCCCGCATCATCGCCAGGTTGCCCCAGAAGTGCGTGTCCATCTCGCGGCGCACGTCGGACAGGTCGTCTGTGAGAAGCGATCCGGTCGTGGCGATGCCCGCGTTGTTGATCAGCAGCGTGACATCCGAGGCGGCGGCGGCTGCGGCCGCAACCGACGCGTCGTCGGTGATGTCGAGCGGCAGTATCTCGACCCCGTCGATGTCGACGAGCTCTGGGCGGCGAGCCGTGGCGTAGACCTTGGATGCGCCGCGCTCGAGCAGCTGTGTCACGAAGCGGCGCCCGATGCCGCGGTTCGACCCTGTGACCAGGGCTACGGAACCAATGATGTTCACGATCTCCTCCTGCTGAGCGGGCGTCTCCCACTGCAGCGTGGCTAGACTAGAAGCTGACATCAGTGTGAGGGGCAAGCCCCGATTGGAGACACCATGCGCATCGGCGATCTGGCCGCGAAGACCGGCGCGAGCGTCCGTTCACTCCGGTACTACGAGGAGCAGAAGCTGCTGGCCGCAACGCGCACCGCAGCAGGGCAGCGCGAGTACGCTCGCACCGCCGTCGATCGGGTGCAGCTCGTGCAGCTGCTCTTCGCGGCCGGTCTCCCGAGTCGAACGATCGTCAAGCTCCTGCCTTGTGTCGACACCGGTCGAGCGGGTGTAGACGAGCTCACGCTGCTCGTTTCCGAACGCGACCGGATCGCCGCGCAGGTCGCACAGCTCGGCGAGGCGCTCGGGCGGCTCGACGCCGTGATCGCAATCAGTGCGTCGCCCACGCCCGAGAACTGTCCGGCACTGAGAGGCCGGTCGGTCGAGCCGGCCCCCGCCTGACGGCCGCCCTGCCGTCAGCCGCCCGCCCTGGCGTCAGCCGCCCGGCCTAGGAGTTGTCGCCGCCGGTCTGGTCGGCGCCCACCTCGTCGCGGGCGGAGTAGTTCTGGTCGAAGCCCACTCCGTCGTTGCCCGACCACAGCC
>NZ_CAXVWM010000142.1:0-10511 GCF_964263775.1 Agreia sp.
CGGGCACATCGGATGCCGACGGCTTGGTTCCCGGCTCGGTGTCGCTTCCGTAGCGCGCATCGATCTCGATTCGCTGGGCGGCGCGCAGCGTCTCGGAGTCGGGGTGGTCGAACGGCGTGTCGCGGATCTCGACAATCGAAGGAGTGCTCACGAGTGAGAACGCTACCCTCTTCAGTGATGCCCTCGCACACGCCGTCCCTCGCGCCGACCACCGTCGTCGGAGCCCACAACTACCCGGCCGATCTCGTGGCCGCCATCGTGCGCGCGACCGAGGCCGCGGCATCCGCATGCCTGCCGCTCGTGGGGTCGGGCGACAAGAGCGGCGCAGACGAGTTGGCCGTGGCGGCGATGCGGGATGCGCTGGGCCGGGCCCCCTTCGCGGGCACGGTCGTGATCGGCGAGGGAGAAAAGGATGAGGCTCCCATGCTCGCGAACGGCGAGCGGCTCGGCACGGGAACGGGGCCGGCGTGCGACGTGGCCGTCGACCCGCTCGACGGAACGAGGCTGGCGGCGGAGAACCTGCCCGGGGCCGTGGCCGTGATCGCGTTGGCGCCTCGGGGCACGATGTTCGATCCGCGCGACGTGTTCTACATGCAGAAGCTCATCTCTTCTGCGGCGGGGATCGGCGTGCTCGACGTCGGCGCGTCGGCGGCCGAGAACGCCGCGCGGCTGGCACGGGCGCTCGCGAAGCCGATCGACGAACTGGTCGTCGGAGTTCTCGACAAGCCGCGGCACGCATCCGTCGTCGCCGAGCTGCGCGGCGTCGGAGTGCGCGTGCACCTCGTCGGCGAGGGAGATGTGTCGATCGCGATCGCCGCGGCCACGCCCGGATCGGGCATCGACGCCGTGATGGGGGTGGGCGGCACTCCGGAGGGCATCATCGCGGCGTGCGCGGTGCGCTCCCTCGGCGGTTTCATGCAGGGGCGCATGGCGCCGCAGACAAACTCGCAGCGGGATGCCGCCGTGGCGGCGGGCCACGACCTCGACCGAGTGTTCACACTGAACGAGCTGGTCGCGAGCGACCGCCTGCTCTTCGTCTCGACTCCGGTGACCTGAGCAGCAGCTACCGGCGCGGACAGTGGATACCGGCACACCGGGAGCTATTGACCGCACCGGTACCTGCTGGCGAGGTCAGTCGCGGTCTGCGGAATTGGGGCGCCAGATCACGATCTCCGTGCGGCGGGCCGATCGGGTTCCGTGCTTCAGCGACACCACGTCGCCCTGCACGCCTGCCGCGAAGACGCGCCGGTTGGGTCGATTCAGCAGTTCGTCGGCCAGGGCGCCCTCGAGTTCGCGAACGCGACTCGAGAGGGCCGTCACCTGGTTCTCGAGGGTCAGGATGCGGGCGATGCCCTCAAGACTGACGCCCTCGGCCGACAAGCGCGCGACCTCGCGCAACTGCACGACGTTGCGCATCGAGTAACGGCGCGACTTGCCGGCCGTGCGCGTGGGGCTGACCAGCCCGATGCGGTCGTACTGGCGCAGGGTCTGCGGATGCATGCCCGCCAGTTCGGCGGCCATGGCGATCGCGAACATCGGTGAGTTCTCGTCCATGGCCTGCCCTCCTGTCTGGCTGGTGCGGGGTGATGCGGATGCGACCGGTTACTCGTGCGCCTTGGAGAGCAATTCGATGCGCGGGTTCTCTTGCGGCTCGACCGCGTGGAAGGCTTCGAGGGCCTCACGCGCCTCGGCACTCAGGTGCGCCGGAACGGCGACCTGGACCACGGCGAGGAGATCGCCCGTGCCCTTCGACGTCTCGACGCCGCGACCCTTGACCCGCAGCACGCGACCCGACGGCGTGCCGGGAGCGACCTTGAGTTTGACCGGGTCTCCGCCCAGGGTCGGAACCTCGATCGTCGCACCCAGGGTCGCCTCGACGAAGGTCACGGGAACGTTCACGCGGAGGTTCAACCCGTCGCGTTCGAATACGGGATGTTTGCGCACGGTCACGGTCAAGACGATATCGCCTGACTCGCCCCCGTCGGGACTGCCCTCGCCTTTGCCGCGCAATTTGATCTTCTGGCCATCGGAGACGCCGGCTGGAATCCTGACCGTGATCGGTCGCCCGTCTGCCGTCTGCAGCGTGATGGTGTCGCCCTTGGTGGCTGTGTGAAAGTCGATGGTGGCGCGCGCCGTCACGTCGCGGCCCCGGGTCGGCCCGCCGTATCCGCGGAACCCGCCGGACGAGCCGCCGAAGAGTCCTCCGAGCAGGTCGTCGTACTGGCCGCCGGCACCGGGCTGGGTGTAGGTGTACTGCTGGCCACCGCGACCGCCTGCGCCGCCGCCGCCGAACATGCCGCCGAAGACGTCTTCGAAGCCGCCGCCCTGCTGGCCGGGAGCCTGGAATCGTGCCCCGGAACCCATCGCGCGGATCTGGTCGTACTCCTTGCGCTGGTCAGGATCGGAGAGCACCGAGTTGGCCTCGGAGATCTCTTTGAACTTGGCCTCGGCCTGGGGGTCGCCGGGGTTCGAGTCGGGGTGGTAGGTGCGCGCGAGCTTGCGGTAGGTCTTCTTGAGCTCGGCCTCGGAGATGTCTTTCGAGACGCCGAGCACCTTGTAGAAGTCTTTGTCGAACCAATCCTGGCTGGCCATGTTTTCCTTGTTTTGTTCAGCCCTTCGACAGGCTCAGGGAACGAATCCATTCCCTGAGCGTGTCGAAGGGGCTACCAGGTTGTGATTACGCGCTGACCGGCGTCGAGACGACGACCTTGGCCGCACGCAAGAGCGTGGAACCGAGGTAGTAGCCCGTCTCGATGACGTCGGCGACCGTCTCGACCTCGACCTCGGCCGACGGCTGCTGGAAGATCGCCTCGTGCAGCTGCGGGTCGAAATCGTCGCCCACGGCCGCGAAGGGTGCGAGTCCCAGGCGCCCGGTTGCGCCGCGCAGCTTCTGCGCGATGGATGCGAACGGCCCGTCTCCGAGGTCGCCGTGCTTCTCAGCACGGTCGAGGTCGTCGAGCACCGGCAGCAGCACCTTCACGACGTCGCCGACCGTACGCTCGCGCTCGATCTCACGGTTCGACTCGGTGCGCTTGCGGTAGTTGGCGTACTCGGCCGTGACGCGCTGCAGGTCGGCGAGCCGTTCTGCGGCGAGCACCTCGTCTGAGGCCGTCGACGATGACGCGGTCGACGCGTCGTCGAGAAAGCTCAGGTCTGCGTCGCTCAGCGAGGTCTCGACATCAGGCCCCTCGGCCTCGATGAACTCACCCTCGACGGGCTGCCCTTCGACAGGCTCGGGGAACGACTCGTTCCCCGAGCTTGTCGACGGGGTGTCGACCGACTCGTCAGGCCCGTTCTCGGGATGTGACTGGTCAGTCATGGTTACTTGTCCTTCGTGGGCTCGTCGTCTTCGACAACCTCGGCGTCGACCACGTCTTCGTCGCTCGGGGCGTCTTGAGGGGCGTCGGTCGGCTCGTCGCCCGCTGCCGCGGCGTCGGCCTGGCTCGAGGCGTAGATGGCCTCGCCGAGCTTGCCCTGGCTCTCGTTCAGCTTGTCGAACGCGGCCTTCACGGCGTCGTCGTTGTCCTCACCGGCGAGCGCGGTCTTGAGCTCGTCGACATCGGCCTGAACAGAAGTCTTGACGTCTTCGGGCAGCTTGTCGTCGTTCTCTTTGATGAGCTTGTCGATCGAGTAGGCGAGCTGCTCGGCGTTGTTGCGCACCTCGGCGGCCTCACGGCGCTTCTTGTCTTCGGCGGCGTGCTCTTCACCCTCGCGAACCATGCGGGCGATGTCGTCTTTCGACAGGCTGGAGCCTCCCGTGATCGTCATCGACTGCTCTTTGCCGGTGCCCTTGTCTTTGGCGGACACGTGCACGATGCCGTTGGCGTCGATGTCGAAGGTGACCTCGACCTGAGGAATGCCGCGCGGGGCCGGCGCGATGCCGGTCAGCTCGAACGTTCCGAGGTTCTTGTTGTCGCGGGTGAACTGGCGCTCGCCCTGAAAGACCTGGATCGCGACGGACGGCTGGTTGTCGTCTGCCGTGGTGAAGGTCTCGCTGCGCTTGGTCGGGATGGCCGTGTTGCGCTCGATGAGGGTGGTCATCATTCCGCCCTTGGTCTCGATGCCGAGGCTCAGCGGGGTGACGTCGATGAGCAGAACGTCTTTGCGCTCGCCCTTCAGCACGCCGGCCTGGAGGGCCGCGCCGACGGCGACGACCTCATCGGGGTTGACGCCCTTGTTCGGGTCTTTGCCACCGGTGAGCTTCTTGACGAGGTCGACGACGGCGGGCATGCGGGTCGATCCACCGACGAGCACCACGTGGGCGATGTCGTTGACCGAGACGCCGGCCTCGCGTATGACGTCTTCGAACGGCTTCTTCGTGCGGTCGAGCAGGTCGCTGGTGAGCTCCTCGAACTTGGCGCGGCTGAGCGTCTCGTCGAGGTTGGCGGGGCCGTTCTCGGTGAGAGACAGGTACGGCAGCTGGATGCTGGTCGAGGTCGACGACGAGAGTTCTTTCTTCGCCTGCTCCGCGGCCTCTTTCAGGCGCTGCTTGGCGATCTTGTCGCCCGAGACATCGACGCCGGTGGCGTCTTTGAAGCGCTTGATCAGGTAGTCGACGACGCGCTGGTCCCAGTCGTCTCCACCGAGGCGGTTGTCACCGGAGGTGGAGCGCACCTGGATGGTCGAGAAGTCGTCGTCTTTTCCGACTTCGAGGAGCGAGACGTCGAACGTTCCGCCACCGAGGTCGAAGACCAGGATGAGCTCGTCTTCTTTGCCCTTGTCGAGGCCGTAGGCGAGCGCGGCGGCGGTGGGCTCGTTGATGATGCGCAGCACGTTGAGGCCTGCGATCTCGCCGGCCTCTTTCGTGGCCTGGCGCTCGGCGTCGTTGAAGTACGCCGGAACCGTGATGACGGCGTCGCTGACCGTGTCGCCGAGGTACGACTCGGCGTCGCGCTTGAGCTTGGCGAGGATGCGCGCCGAGAGTTCTTGAGGGGTGTACGGCTTGGCGTCGATGTCGACGGTCCAGTCGGTGCCGACGTGGCGCTTCACCGAAGAGATGGTGCGGTCGACGTTGGTGACGGCCTGGCGCTTCGCGGTCTCACCGACGAGCACCTCGCCGTCTTTGGTGAAGGCGACCACCGAGGGGGTCGTGCGGAAGCCATCCGCGTTGGCGATGACGGTGGGTTCTCCACCTTCGAGGACCGCGACAACCGAGTTGGTGGTACCGAGGTCGATTCCTACTGCACGAGCCATGTGGGTGATTTCTCCTTGTTTTGCTTGCTGAAACGAAATGCTAAGTCTGCCCAAGGGTTGAGCCTTGTTGACTCAAGTGTGCCAGCGGCCGAGATGGGTGTCAAGTCCTCACAGCAAAACTTGAGCTAGGTCGACTCAAGTTTGAACGCGCCCGCGAAAAAGGGCTACGCACGCAGCCGCGACGGCTGCGCGAGAACGGCGTCGCGCGCCGCGAACACCGCGCCGTCGACCGCGCGCGACGCCAGCGGCGCCGCCACGACGACCTGCACTCGCGCATCCATGGCCGGCACCAGCCACGCCCCGAGCGCCGCAAGATACCCGTCGAGTACGACGACATCGGCCCCCAGCACGGCGACGATCGCGTCGATGGCACCCGAGAGCACCCCCGCCGCGTGGGTGACGGCATCGACAGCCCGCGGGTCGCCCTCGCCGAGCGCTGCGAGCAGGGCGGCGCGCGCATCCCGAGGGTGCGCGTGGGCGTAGATCTCGGCGTCGCCCCGCGACCGGATGCCTGCGGCGGCCAGCAGCGACGGCAGCGAGACGACATCGGCGAGGGTCTCGCGACCCCCGCCCGGCAGCGCCGAGGGGATGCGGGCGAAATCGGCCGCGCGAGAGCCGCGGAGGTCGAGCGGCTCGCCGTCGACGATGATTCCCCCGACGAGTGAGCGCTCACCGCCGATGTACACGGCCCTCCTATCGACGAAGAGGCCCTTCGTGTCGCTGCGCACGATCGCGAGAGCGGAACACGAGCTGACCGACGCCGCACCCAGCGTGATATCGGCTCGGCCGGCAGCGGCCAGCCGTGCCGCGACATCCGGCACGAGGTCATGCTCGCCGGGCCAGCCCGACGCGATCTCGATCGCCACGAGCGTTCGAGGCGCGTCGACGCTCTCGAGAACCCAGTCGATGGCGGTCGCGAGCGCCTCCGCGACGAGTTCGGGCTGCGCCCGCACGAGGTCGAGCCTGTCGGAGTACTGGCCGAGGTGATCGCCGGCGACGGTGGCGGTGCGAGCCTGCACGCCGTCGACGTCGAGGCGCAGGCCCGCGACGACCAGGCGGCCGCCTGCGAGGAAGACCGAGTGCGTCGGCCGACCGACGTGGGCCTGGGTGGCCGCGAGGTCTTCCGACACGAGTTCGAGCTCCTTGAGCTCGGCGATCATGCCGGTGAGCGTGGAGAGTCCGAGCCCCGACCATTCGGCGATTCGAGCACGCGACGAGGGCCCGTAGTCGCGCAGGTAACGAAGCACGATTGCGAGATTGTGCTCGCGCAGATCTGCTGTGTCTCCGCCGCGGCCTCGGCCGAGAAAGACTCCCCGGTGCCGATCCATTCGCTCAGCCTAGCCGCGGCGGCGCTACTGTGTGACCATGAGTGTTCCCGCACGGCAGGTCAGGGCGTGGGCGCTGTGGGACTGGGCGACGCAGCCCTTCAATTCGGTCATTCTCACCTTCATCTTCACCGCGCTGTACCTCACGACCGACGTGTTCCTGCCGGCCGACGTGGCCGCGTTGCCCGACGACGACCCCGCGAAGGTGGCGGGGCTCGCGGACCTCGCCAGCGGTTTCGGCTTCGCGATCTTTCTCGCCGGGCTCGTCATCCTCGTTCTCGCGCCGGTCATCGGCCAGCGTGCCGACCGCGCCGGCAACCGCAAGGCCGGCCTGCTGGTCTACACGATCCTGCTCATCCTGTGCATGGGCGGGCTCTTCTTCGTGCAGGGGCAGCCGAGTTATTTCGTGCTCGGAGCCTCGCTCGTCGCGGTCGGCAGCGTCTTCAACGAACTCGCCGGAGTGAACTACAACGCGTTGCTCGTGCAAGTCTCGACGAAGCAGTCGATCGGGCGGGTCAGCGGCCTCGGCTGGGGACTCGGCTACATCGGCGGCATCGTGGCGCTCGTGGTCGTCGTCGTGGCATACAGCGCCGACTGGTTCGGACTCTCCGAAGAGAACGGGCTGCCCTTCCGCATCGTCGCCGTCGGCTGTGCCGTCTGGACCGTTCTCTTCGCGATTCCGATCTTCGTCTTCGTGCCCGAGCTGCCCCCGGCGACGGCGCTCGGCCCCCGGGTCGGCTTCGTCGCGAGCTACGCGGTTCTCGTTCGAGACATCAGTCGACTGTTCCGTGAGAGCCGGCCCACGTTCTGGTTTCTCGTGGCGAGTGCCGTCTACCGCGACGGCCTGGCGGGCGTCTTCGCCTTCGGAGCGATCATCGCCTCGGGTACCTTCGGCTTCTCTTTTCTCGAGGTGGTCGCGTTCGGAATCGCCGCGAACCTCGTGGCCGGCGTCAGCACGATCGTCGCCGGGCGCTTCGACGACCGCTTCGGCCCGCGCGCGGTGATCCTCTTCTCGCTCGTCGGTCTGGTGGTCGCGGGCCTAGGCGTCTTCGCCCTGCACGACGCCGGCAAGATCGTGTTCTGGATAGGCGGCCTGGCTCTCTGCCTGTTCGTCGGCCCCGCCCAGACCGCGTCGCGCTCGCTGCTCGCCCGCCTGTCTCCGGTGGGTCACGAGGGTGAGATCTTCGGGCTCTACGCCACGACCGGGCGTGCGGCGAGCTTCATCTCCCCCGGCCTCTGGTCGCTCTTCATCGCCGTCGCGGGCGCGCAGTACTGGGGCATCCTCGGCATCGTGCTCGTCGTCGCGGTGGGCCTCGTACTCATGATGTTCGTGAAGCTCCCCGACCTCCGACACTGAGCTGTCGAAGATGGCGGCCTCATCCGGCCGAAGCTCGCCATCTGCGCCACATCACCTCTCCCTCCCGAAGGCGCCCGTGGTGAGGTGACGCAGATTGCTGGTGCGGAGTGGTCGAAGGCCACCATGTGCGACATCTGACGACGGCACCTGCCCGGTCGAGGCCTGTGGACAACTTGCGACGAATCGGCGCGTCTTCCGTGACACTGGGCGGATGCCCCACGCCGCCCCGCTGCCTGACGACTTCCGCAACGCGCCCTTCTCGGTTGCTGACGCCCGCCGCGCGGGCGTGAGCCGTAGCCGGCTCCGCGCATCCGACCTGCACGCGCCCTTCTACGGAACTCGGCTCGCCTCGAGCGCACCCACCCTGCGGCAGCGGTGCCTCGCGTGGCAGTCTATCGCCCCCGCCGAGTCGTACATCAGCCACTCCACGGCGGCGCTGCTCTACGGATGCCCCCTTCCGCGGCGACTCGAGAGGGCTGCCGACATCCACGTGACGGTAGCCCGGCCACTGCGACCACCCCGGGCCCGAGGCATCGTCGGCCACTCGACCGCACCGCGCACGCAGGCCTGGCACGGCTCGCGGGGGCTCCGGATGTGCACCGCCGAGCAGACCTGGCTCGACCTGGCGACGCAGCTCAACCTCCTCGAGCTCGTCGCCGCCGGAGACTACCTGCTGCGGGGATTCAGGGAACCCGACGGCACACGCCGCCCGTTCACCACTCGCCAGCGGCTGCGCGAGGCCGCTTCCGCCCACTCGGGCCGGCGCCAGCGCGCACTCATCGCCGAGGCTCTCGACGCCGTGCGGGAACGTGTCGACTCGCCGAAGGAGACCGAGCTGCGGCTCCTCCTGCAGAAGGCCGGTTTTCCCGAGCTCATCGTCAACGAGCCCGTGCGCGACGACAACGGACGGGTGCTCGCCTGCCCCGACCTGCGTGTTCGCGGCTTTCACCTGGGCATCGAATACAAGGGCTTCGTGCACGCGACGAGCCACGACGCCTGGGAGAACGACATCCGGCGCCAGCGCAAACTCGACGAGGTCGATTGGAAGACGATCGACGTGATGCGCGGAGATCTGGTGCAGCCGCACCACATCCTGCTGGTGATCGAGCGCGAACTGCAGAAGCGGGGATGGACGGGCCGATCGACGTGGCCGAGCCTGCACTACGAGCCATAACCAACGGAGCGCGGACGCGGTTCAGGGAACGAGCACCCGCAGCCAGATCAGCAGCATGGTCACCACGAAGCCCGAGATGAAGTTGAACAGCAGAAACCGGCGCCAACCTCGGTTCGCGCGCTCCGCATCCGCATCGGCGATCGACCAGTACGGCAGCACGCTCAGCGCGTACGGCAGCACGAGCAGTGCGCCCAGAGGCCCGGGCCACGTGGTGAACAGCATCAGCACGCCGCCCAGCAGATATGCCACGAAGGCGAAGCGCACGGTGGCCGCTCCGCCGATGACGGTGGCGATCGACGCGATGCCGCCCTCGCGGTCGGCGACGATGTCTTGCACCGCGCCGAACGCGTGACTCGCCACGCCCCAGAGAAAGAAGGCGGCCAGCACCGCCCAGAGCGCCGGAGAGAAAGCGGCTCCGGCCAGCACCAGGCCGTAGACCGCGGGGCTCACGAAGTGCGTGCTCGAGGTGAGCGAGTCGATGAACGGGCGCTCCTTGAACCGCAGCTTCGGTGCGCTGTAGGCGAGCACGGCGAAGAGGCTCACGGCCAGCACCAGCCACGACAGCGGTGACCCGACGAGCACGAGGAACACGATGAACGGCACGTTCGTGATCACGACCGCCCAGAGGGTGATCCGGTGCAGCGACTTGTCGAGTACGGCGCCCTCGACGCCGCCCTTACGCGGATTGCGCAGATCGGACTCGTAGTCGAAGACGTCGTTGATGCCGTACATCGCGAGATTGTACGGAATGAGAAAGTAGAGCGTGCCCAGCACGAACAAGAGGTCGACCTCGCGCGTGACCAGCAAGTATCCGGCGGCGAACGGGAACGCCGTGTTGACCCACGAGAGGGGCCGCGACGACAGCAGCAACTGGCGGATCATGCGCGCGGCTCCCCAACGCGGGCGGGCAGCAGCAGCCAGAGCGACGGCAGCAGAATAGCGGCCGCGATCGCATAGGCGAAGTCCTCGAGCGGCGCGATGCCGAGAAACGCTCCCGAGATGAGCGCTGGCTCGTAGCCGACCAGCCCGACGCCGATCATCACGTTGTCGAAGACCGCCGTCATGACCAGCACGACACCGAGGGTGATCGCGATCGCGATCCAGGGCCGCGTGCTCCGGATGCGCAGGGCCGCGACGATCGCGACCAGCGCGACAATCGCGAGAAAGAGCGCATTCAACGTCCAGTAGGTCATGGCCGCGCCGCCTCGCGCACGGAACGGTTCCTGTCGAGAGCCCGCGTCACGAACCCGAACAGGTTCATGACCAAATAGCACAGCAACGTCAGAAAGAAGATCTCCTCCACCGGCAGCTCAGGGGCGAGCTGCAGCCCGGTCATGAACGACGTCTCGCCGCGAAAGAAGATGCCGAACCCGATGCCCGCGAGATCCCAGCAGACGAAGAACACGAGTCCCGCGGCAAGAACGATGGACGCCCGTCGCCCGTCGCGAAAGAAGAACAGCGT
>NZ_CAXVWM010000143.1:0-4334 GCF_964263775.1 Agreia sp.
TGCGACGGGTGAACGTCTCGCACCTCGACACCGGCGCGCTCACGACTCAGACCACCCGGGCCCAGCGCCGACAGCCGACGCTTGTGCGTCAGGCCCGCGAGGGGGTTGTTCTGGTCCATGAACTGCGACAGCTGGCTGGTACCGAAGAACTCCTTGATCGCGGCGACGACGGGGCGCACGTTGATCAGGGTCTGCGGCGTGATCGCCTCGATGTCTTGAGTCGTCATGCGCTCGCGAACGACGCGCTCCATGCGCGACAGGCCCGTGCGGACCTGGTTCTGGATGAGCTCGCCGACGGCGCGGATGCGACGGTTTCCGAAGTGGTCGATGTCATCGACGTCGAGACGGATGTCGACCTTCTTGCCCTCGCGGGTGCCGGGGATGGTGGTCTGGTTGTCGTGCAAGGCGACCAGGTACTTGATCGTGGCGATGATGTCCTCGACCGTGAGCACGGAGTTGCTGAGCGCGCTCTCGATGCCGAGCTTGCGGTTGATCTTGTAACGACCCACCTTCGCGAGGTCGTAGCGCTTCGAGTTGAAGTAGAAGTTGTCGAGCAGCGCACGCGCGGCCTCGGCGGCGACCTGCTCGCCCGGGCGGAGCTTGCGGTAGATGTCTTTGAGCGCCTCTTCTTTGGTGAGGATCGTGTCCTTCTCGAGGGTGGCCTCGATGGATGCGTATCCCTTGAACTCGGAGAGGATCTCTTCGCTCGTGAGGCCCAGGGCCTTGAGGAAGACGGTGACGCTCTGCTTGCGCTTGCGGTCGATGCGAACGCCGACCTGGTCGCGCTTGTCGATCTCGAACTCGAGCCAGGCACCACGGCTCGGGATGATGCGCGAGGAGTAGATGTCCTTGTCGGAGGTCTTCTCCTGGGCGCGCTCGAAGTAGACGCCCGGGCTGCGGACGAGCTGCGAGACGACGACACGCTCGGTGCCGTTGATGATGAACGTTCCGCGCTCGGTCATCAGGGGGAAGTCGCCCATGAAGACGGTCTGCGTCTTGATCTCACCGGTCTGGTGGTTCATGAACTCGGCCTCGACGTAGAGGGGAGCCGCGTAGGTCTTGCCGCGCTCCTTGCACTCGTCGATCGTGTACTTCTCGGGCTCGAGGAACGGAGCGGTGAAGCTCAGCTGCATCGTCTCGCCGAGGTCTTCGATCGGAGAGATCTCTTCGAAGATCTCCTCGAGTCCCGAGTTGTTGGCCAGGTCTTGACGACCGGCCTTCTTCGCCTCGGCGACGCGCTCTTTCCAGATGTCGTTGCCGACGAGCCAGTCGAAGCTCTCGGTCTGCAGGGCGAGCAGATCCGGGACCGTCAGAGTGTCTGTGATCTTCGCGAACGAGAGACGCGATGCGTTTCTCCCGGTCTTGGGTGAGTTGGTGGTTGCGTTGCGCGCAGCAGCCAAGGAAATAACCTCCGTGGACCCCGTCGGGTCTCAGTACTGTCGGTTGACTAATAAACAGGGATATTCGTTTGCGATCGCACCCGGCTTCGACCTACATTTGTCGAGAAGTTCGGGGATGTAAGACCATGGCTGCCGACCGCGATATGAGGGCATGGTTTTACTGGGAGCGCAAAGGTCAACTATAGGCACAATCGACGCGCCTGTCCACTGCTTTTCTTGATAAGTTTCTGAATCTCCGGTATAACCGCCCGCATCTGCGTTCCTCACACCCGTCGCAGGGATACTGGAACCATGAGCAGATCCACGCGAGGCGCCGATCGGGGCGAGTCCGAGCATCCATCGGCCACCCTCTCGAAAAGCGGTTTCCACGCCCGGATCGAGTCCGACCCCTACGCCCCCGGCAGCTTTCTGCTGGTCGTCGACGGCACGCCCCAGTCGCACGTCGACCTCGACGATCCCACCCATCTCTCGTTCGAATACGTGCGTCGCATCGGCCACGGCATCGACCTGCTGCGCCCCGAGGGCGAGGCGATCACCGCCGTGCACCTCGGCGGAGGCGGCCTGACCCTTCCCCGCTATGTCGCGGCCACGCGTGCCGGATCGCGCCAGCAGGTCGTCGAGTACGAGAGCGAACTCGTCGACCTCGTGCGCCGGGAGCTGCCCCTGCCCCGCGACGCGCAGATCCGCATCCGGCACGGCGACGCCCGCGAACAGCTCGCCGCCTTTCCGCCGGGGCTCGTCGGCAATGTCGATCTGCTGGTGGTGGATGTCTTCTCGGGCGCGCGCACGCCGGCCCACGTCACGAGCGCCGAGTTCTACACCCTCTGCCACACTCTGCTCGCGGCCGACGGCCTGGTCGCCGTGAACGTGGCAGACGGCGCCGGCCTCGCCTTCGCGCGCGGGCAGGCCGCCACCCTGTCGAGCGTCTTCGAGCACGTGTCGATCGTTCTCGATTCGCAGATGCTGAAGGCCAAGCGCTTCGGCAACGTGGTCATGTTCGGCTCGAGCTCTCCCTTGCCCTTCGAGCGCATGCCGCGGCTCGTGGCCGGCGACCCCGTCGCATCCAAAGTCGTCGCGGGCGCCGAACTGCGCAACTTCATCGCGGGCGCACCTATCGTCACCGACCAGACCGCGGTGAAGTCGCCTCCTCCGGGGCGCAGCATCTTCCAGCTCAAGCCCTGACCGGGGCGTACAGACAGGAGAAACCATGAGCATCCGCCGAACCAGCGCGGCCCTGGCAGCGGCCGCCATCACGATGCTCGTGCTGGCCGGATGCGAGGCGCCGCGCCCCGAGCGAACGGTCGCGACGGCGACGCCTCCGGCCTCCATGTCGCCCACACCGACGCCCACGCCCAACTCCACTCCCGCCGCTCGCCCGCTCACGGGCCCATACACGCCCACCGGCGAACTGACCCCGCTTGCCAACGACCTCGCCGCCCCCTGGTCGATCGCGCCTGTCGGAACCGACGGCATCCTGATCTCTGAACGGGACTCGGGCCAGATCGTGCTCGTCGACCCGGCCGGCCAGAAGCGGGCGATCGGCGGAGTCGGGGGCGTCGCGGCGGCAGGTGAGGGCGGCCTCCTCGGCATCGCCGTGCACGGCGACGGCGCCGAGCGTCGCCTGTTCGCCTATTTCACGAGCGCCGATGACAACCGCGTCGTGTCGTGTGCGCTCACCGGGGCGGGAGCATCCCTCGCGCTGGGGCCCGCGACCGAGGTGATCAGCGGGCTCCCCAAGGCCTCGAACCACAATGGCGGCCGCATCGCCTTCGGCCCCGACGGCATGCTCTACGTCACGACGGGCGACGCGAACGAACGCGACCGAGCGCAGGACGCGGGCTATCTCGGCGGCAAGATCCTGCGACTGGATGCCTCGGGCTCGGTTCCCGCAGACAACCCGTTTCCGGGATCGCCGGTCTACAGCCTCGGCCACCGCAACCCGCAGGGGATCGCCTGGGGCGCCGACGGAACCATGTACGCCGCAGAGTTCGGCCAGGACACGTGGGACGAGCTCAACATCATCGTTCCCGGGGCGAACTACGGCTGGCCGACGGTCGAGGGCGTCGATGACGCAGACGCCCGCTTCGTGGCGCCGATCGCGCAGTGGGCCACCGACGATGCCAGTCCCAGCGGAATCGCCGTGGTGGGCAACACCGTCTTCATGGCCGGACTCGGCGGCGAGAGGCTGTGGACGATCGACCCCGTCGAGGGCGCCGACTCGCAGACGCGGGAGTTCTTCGGCGGCCAGCTCGGCCGGATCCGTGACGTGCACGCGACGGACGACGGCAGCCTGCTGCTGATCACCAACAACACCGATGGCCGCGGCGAGCCCCGGTCGGGGGACGACACGCTGTATCGCGTCACGCTCGCGCCGACCTCCGGATAGGGTGGTTCGAAGCCTCTGCAACCGACATCTTCGGCCGCGGCAGCAGCACGCGCCAAGCAACGGAGTACCTGACACACGTGAGCATCATCACCGGCTACGACCCTCGCAACCTGAGAGAGAAGATTGACGTCGCTGCGGCATCCGCGAGGCTCAGCGAGCTCGGCCAGCTGCGCAGTCTCTCGGCCCTCAACGAGAAGGTCGGCTTGTACCGCCTTCTCGGTCGGCTCGACGAGGCCTGGACCGTGGCGAACGAGGCCGTGCGGCACACCCGCTTCTCGGGAGATCGCGAACAGTTGCTCGGAGCCCGCGTCAGGCGCGCCCAGGTGCAGCAGTACCAGGGAAAGCTGCAGGCCGCGCTCTCCGAGTTGTCGCTGTGCGTCGACGAGGCGCGGGTGCACGAGTGGGGCCCACTCGAGGCGGCGGCGCAGCTGACTCGAGGCAAGGTCCTCTTCGACCTGGGCGACTACGTGGCGGCTCTCGCCGACTTCACGTCGACCGTGTTCCTCTACGAGAAGATGGGCGCGTCGCTCGATCAACTCGAGAGCTCG
>NZ_CAXVWM010000144.1:0-3782 GCF_964263775.1 Agreia sp.
CGTTCGGTCGCCACGGTCTCGCAGAAGGCCGACGGCGCCGGGGCCGGCACAGGGGGCGTCGCGGCCGGACGCCCCGCGGCGGCGTAGACCTCGGTGGGCGCATCCGAACCGTGGATGAGCGCGCCGAAGCTCGGGCGCGGCTCTTTCGGGGCGGACATGGGCCTATTAAACCTTCAGGTGCGTGATATCTGCTGCGGCCACGACGACTCTCCGGCCGTCCGAGCCGCGATCGATACCGATGCGGCCAAGCTCGTCGATCTCGCGCGCGATGCCCGAGACGACCTCGCCCCCGGGAAGCTCGGCCAGCACGGGACTGCCGAGGGTGCCGCAGAGCGCGGTGACGAGGGCGTGCAGCCCGCTCGCGACCGCGTCGCCATCGGCGCGCACGAACTCTTCGTAGAGCCGGGAGAGGTTGATCAGGTACCCCGCGAGCGCCGCATCCAGCGATGCGTGCTCGACGCCGGCGAGAAGCAGCGAGGTTGCCGTGGAGACCGGAAGCTCGCCCTCGGCGAGCGAGATGTTGAGGCCCGCCCCGATGATGACCCCGGTCGACGGCACGAGCTCGCTGAGGATTCCGCTGACCTTGGCGCCGTCGATGAGAACGTCATTCGGCCACTTGAGCGAGACCACGGGATGATGGTGAACTCGGGTGGCGTGGCCCACCTCGCCCTCGATGAGGGAACGCACGACCTGCGTCATGGCCGCGCCCGCCATGAGCGGAAGCCAGCCCAGCCTGTCGGGCGGCAGCGGAGATGCGGCATCGATCGGCTGGCGCAACAGCACCGAGACGGCGAGGCACTTGCCGGCCGGCGCGGTCCACGTGCGGCCGAGACGGCCCCTGCCCTGGGTCTGGGTGTCGGTGGCGAGAACCGACAGATCGGGCCAGGCCGCGGCATCCGGCCCCGTCGCCCGCTCGCGCAACGCGTCGTTCGTCGAGCCCACTCGGTGAAGCCACTCGAGCCGCTCGGCGACCGCAGAACTGATGGGCAGTTTCATAGGCATCACCCTAGGCGCAGGGCCCGGCCGATTCGGGCAGGGCGCACGGGTGAGAACCAATGGATGCGCGGCAATCTTGTAGCAATCCACCAACGGTTGGCGGAGTTGGCTGGCCGGTAGAGTGAACCGGTGAGCGAAGACGTAACTGCACAGGCGCCCGACATGTACACCACCGCGGGCAAGCTGGTCGACCTGAAGAACAGGTACCACGAGGCCGTGACCGCGAGTGGTGAGGCCGCCATCGCGAAGCAGCACGCCAGAGGCAAGAAGACCGCACGCGAGCGCATCGACCAGCTGCTCGATGCGGGCTCGTTCGTCGAGATCGATGAGTTCGTGCGCCATCGCACCGTGGCCTTCGGCATGGAGAAGTCCCGGCCCTACGGCGATGCGGTCGTCACCGGCACGGGCACGATCCACGGGCGCCAGGTCGCCGTGTACTCGCAAGACTTCACGATCTTCGGCGGCTCGCTCGGCGAGGTCGCCGGCGAGAAGATCATCAAGGTGATGGATCTCGCGCTGAAGACCGGCGTGCCGATCATCGGGATGCTCGACTCGGGTGGCGCGCGCATCCAGGAAGGGGTCGTGGCGCTCGGGAAGTACGGCGAGATCTTCCGGCGCAACACGCAGGCCTCAGGAGTCATCCCGCAGATCTCGATCATCATGGGTCCGGCGGCGGGCGGCGCGGTGTACTCCCCGGCGCTGACGGACTTCGTGATCATGGTCGACAAGACCAGCCAGATGTTCGTCACCGGGCCCGACGTGATCAAGACCGTGACCGGCGAAGACGTCGGCATGGAAGAGCTCGGCGGCGCGCTCACGCACAACACGGTCTCGGGTGTCTCGCACTACCTCGCGAGCGACGAAGACGACGCGCTCGACTATGTGCGCACGCTGCTCGGCTTTCTGCCCGACAACAACCTGGCCGAGCTGCCGGTGTACGAGTCGACGGCAGAACTCGAGATCACCGATGCCGACCACAAGCTCAACACGATCATCCCCGACAGTCCGAACCAGCCGTACGACATGCACACGATCATCGAGCACATCGTCGACCACGCAGACTTCCTCGAGGTTCAGCCGCTGTACGCCCCGAACATCCTCATCGGGTTCGCGCGCGTCGAGGGGCGCTCGGTCGGCATCATCGCGAACCAGCCGAACGCGATGGCGGGGACGCTGAACATCGAGGCGGGCGAGAAGGCGGCGCGATTCGTGCGGTTCTGCGATGCGTTCTCGATTCCGATCGTGACACTCGTCGACGTGCCGGGATACCTGCCGGGCACCGACCAGGAGTGGACGGGTGTGATCCGCCGCGGCGCCAAGCTGCTCTACGCCTATGCCGAGGCGACGGTCCCGCTCATCACCGTCATCGTGCGGAAGGCCTACGGTGGGGCCTACATTGTGATGGGTTCGAAGCAACTCGGGGCCGACCTCAACCTCGCATGGCCGACGGCCGAGATCGCCGTCATGGGCGGGCAGGGTGCGGTGAACATCCTGTACCGTCCCGAGATCAAGCGGGCCGAGGATGCCGGCGAAGACGTCGCGGCGGTGCGCACGAAGCTCGCGAACGAGTACACCTACAACGTGGCATCCCCGTTCCTGGCTGCGGAGCGCGGTGAGCTCGACGGTGTGATCGAGCCGGCCGCGACGCGGGTGGCCATCGTGAAGGGCCTGCGGGCGCTGCGCACGAAGCGGGCGTCGCTGCCGGCGAAGAAGCACGGGAACATCCCGCTGTAGCTGCGGCTGGCCCGCCGTCCTCACCTGGGCGGCGCTCGGCGCACCCGCCGCTCTCGGGGCCGCGGGTCGCCCCGGTTCCGCCCGGGTGGGAATCGGGGGCAGTGGTGGCGATAATGGTGCGACACCACTGTTGCTGACGAGGAGACGGATGACGTTCCAGGCCCACATCGACACGATCCGCCAGAAGACGGGCAAGAGTCCCGACGACTTCGTGGCGGAGGCAGCGGCCAAGGGCCTGCTCGAGCCGCTCGCGCCCGCCGGAGTCGTCAAGAAGTGGCTGGCCGACGAGTACGGGCTCGGTGCGGGGCACAGCATGGCGGTGTTCTCGATTCTCAAAGACCGGCAGGTGCCGAGGGCGGCTCCGGATGATCGCATCGCGAAGATCTTCGCGGGGGCGAAGGGTCACTGGCGTCCGGTCTTCGACGCGCTCCTCGCGCGCCTCGACCTGGGCGGGGCCGAGACGTCGCTGGCCGCGACCGACACGTACGTGAGCCTGCTGCGAGGCACGAAGAAGTTCGCCGTGGCGCAATTCACGGCCGACCGGTTCGACCTCGGGCTGAAGCTCACGGGCGAGGAGCCCTCCGGCCGCTTCGAGGCGTCGGGTTCGTGGAATGCGATGGTGACCCTCCGCGTGCGCCTCGCGTCGGCTGACGACGTCGACGACGAGGTGTATGAGGCGCTGCGGCGGGCATACGACGCGGCGTGAGGCCGTGGCTTCAGTAGGCTGAGGGGATGAGCACCGAACCGGCAGTCGTGGGCGTCGTCATGGGGTCGGATTCCGACTTCTCGGTCATGGAGGCCGCCGTGACGGTACTGAAGGACTTCGGTGTCGCGCACGAGGTGCAGGTCGTCTCCGCCCACCGCACGCCCGAGAAGATGATCGACTACGGGCGCACGGCGCGGGATCGGGGCCTTCGTGTGATCATCGCCGGCGCCGGGGGAGCGGCCCACCTGCCGGGGATGCTGGCCGCCGTGACGACGCTGCCCGTGGTCGGCGTTCCCGTGCCGTTGGCCCGGCTCGACGGTATGGATTCGCTGCTCTCGATCGTGCA
>NZ_CAXVWM010000145.1:0-9639 GCF_964263775.1 Agreia sp.
GGCGAGGGCGCGCTGTCGTCGACCGGCTTCGCGGCTGCGGGGTGGCTGCTCGCAGCCCTCGGTCTCCTGGCCGGCGGCGCGACGTTCCTTCGGATCAGACGGCGCCGCCAGCAGGCTGGGTGAGCTGAGCGGAGGTGCGGATGCCGGCGAAGACGAGGTCGACGGCTTGCGCTACCTGTGCAGTGGCAAGTGGACGGGTGCTGAGGAGGAGCCGGTAGTAGATGCCACCGTAAAGCAGATCGATGATCGTCTGCACGTCGGCATCTGAGCGGAGCTGCCCCGCGTCGCGGGCTTGGATAAGGCGTTTTCGGCACGCTACGCTCGCCGGTTCGATGATCTGCTCGATATGTTTCCGAGCGAGTTCGGGGTCGGACTGCGCGGCAGCGATCAGGCCGCGGTACGCCGATCCGAACTCGGTCGTGGCCAATTTCACCGTAACGTTCTCCATCTGGGTGCGGAGATCGGCAGCGATGTCACCGGTGTTTGCGAACGCGGCGACGTCTGCGAAGCCGTCGTTGATCGCTTCGAGCACGACCTCGCCCTTGGATCGCCACCATCGGTAGATGGTCTGCTTTCCCACGCCCGCATGACTGGCGATGGCCTCGACTGTGACGTTCTCGAAACCCTTCTCCGCCACGAGCGTGATTGCGGCATCCAGAATCGCTCGATGGGATCGTTCGCTCCGTCGACGCCCGGGGCCGCTGTCCGATGGTGGCATCTTCTCAGCCTATCCAGGTCGCGTCACAATACGAGTCGTCTCGTATGCTTTAATCGATGCGCCGCTACCTCGAGCGGTCTCGAGCTCCACGACGTACCAGGGAGAAATATGTCAAATCAGCCGCACACGACCCGCGCCGATCCGCGTAACGACCCGGCCGCAGCGACCCGGGTCACCTGGCCCGACCTTGCCGTCACCATCGCCATCGCGATTGTGCTCTACCTCATCGGAATCCTGCTTCTCCTCCAGGTTCCACAAGAAGACACCGTCGTCGCCGGCCTGGCTCAGTTCGCGGTCTCTGGACTCGCCCCCCTCGGTGCTGTCCTGCTCACACTCGCCGTCCGCAAGCGCAAACTGGCGCACTTCGGAATCACCCGCGTCGCTCCGAAATGGCTCGCCATAGCGTTCGTCATCGGTCTCGGTGTCGTCGCGATGAACATAGGCATCACCAGTCTCGTCAGCGCAACCACCGACGCCGCAGATGTGCAGGCCGACTACCAATCCGCCGCGACCAGTGGAGTTGCAGGATTCGTCGGCGCAGTCCTTCTCGGAGCCATCCTCACCCCTATCGGCGAAGAGTTCTTGTTTCGCGGGGTCGTGTTCACCCTGCTCACGCGATACGGCGTATGGATCGCCGTCATCCTCAGTGCAGCCATTTTCGCTCTCAGCCACGGCGTCAACCTCGCGACTCCGGTGGCCTTCGTCGTGGGCGTCTCGGCTGCACTGCTGATGAACAAAACGAAGTCCGTCTGGCCGGGCGTCGTCGTTCACGCCGTCAACAACGCGTCCTCGACGATCATCTCCGTCATCTACTTCCAGCTGTCGTGAACCCGTACTCCATCTACGAGGGTGCGATGCAGGTGGTGCCTCTTCTCTTGATCGCGCTGTTCCTGGATCGCAGGAGCTCCGGGCTGCTCTTCGCCCTGATCTGGCGACGATTCGACGCCTCTTCGTCGTCTGACCCGAATCGACCCTGACGCGGGGAACGTGCGCACACGGCGTCGACGCCGAGTCTGTGAGGTCTGAAATGAATAGCTAGAAGTCCCAGTCCTCGTCTTCGGTGACCACGGCCTTGCCGATGACATACGACGAGCCGGAGCCGGAGAAGAAGTCGTGGTTCTCGTCGGCGTTCGGTGAGAGCGCCGACAGGATGGCGGGGTTCACGTCGGTGACGGTCTTCGGGAACATCGCCTCGTAGCCGAGGTTCATCAGCGCTTTGTTGGCGTTGTAGTGCAAGAACTTCTTGACGTCTTCGGTGAGGCCGACTTCGTCGTAGAGGTCTTGCGTGTACTGCACCTCGTTGTCGTAGAGCTCGTACAGCAGCGAGAACGTGTAGTCCTTGATCTCGTCGCGGCGCTCCTGGGTCTCGGTTTCGAGGGCACGCTGGAACTTGTAGCCGATGTAGTAACCGTGCACGGCCTCGTCGCGAATGATGAGTCGAATCAAGTCTGCCGTGTTCGTGAGCTTGGCGCGGCTCGACCAGTACATGGGCAGGTAGAAGCCCGAGTAGAAGAGGAACGACTCCAGCAGCGTCGATGCGACCTTGCGCTTCAGCGGGTCGTCACCGGTGTAGTAATCCATGACGATCGAGGCCTTCTTCTGGAGGTTCTCGTTCTCGGTCGACCAGCGAAAAGCCTCGTCGATGTCCTTGGTGTTCGACAGCGTCGAGAAGATCGACGAGTAGCTCTTGGCGTGCACGCTCTCCATGAACGCGATGTTCGTATAGACCGCCTCTTCGTGCGGCGTGATCGCATCCGGGATCAGGCTGACCGCACCCACGGTGCCCTGAATCGTGTCGAGCAGGGTGAGGCCTGTGAATACGCGCATCGTGAGCTGCTGCTCGGCCGGCGTCAGCGTGTTCCACGACTGCACGTCGTTCGAGAGCGGGATCTTCTCGGGAAGCCAGAAGTTGTTGACGAGCCGGTTCCAGACCTCGACGTCTTTCTCGTCTTCGATCTTGTTCCAGTTGATCGCATTGACGTGCGACACGAGCTTGAGCTTCTCGACCATGGGTTTACTTGCTTTCGTTCGCTGAGCTTGTCGAAGTGGTATTTGTCGAAACCATCAGAGGGCGCACGAAACGCACCCCTCCACCTCGGTGCCCTCGAGGGCCATCTGGCGAAGACGAATGTAGTAGATCGTCTTGATGCCCTTGCGCCACGCGTAGATCTGGGCCTTGTTGATGTCGCGGGTCGTCGCCGTGTCCTTGAAGAAAAGGGTCAGCGAGAGACCCTGGTCGACGTGCTGCGTTGCCGCTGCATAGGTGTCGATGATCTTCTCGGCACCGATCTCGTACGAGTCCTGGTAGTACTCCAGGTTGTCGTTCGTCATGAAGGGGGCCGGGAAGTACACGCGTCCCAGCTTGCCTTCCTTGCGGATCTCGATCTTCGCCGCGATCGGATGGATCGATGCCGTGGAGTTGTTGATGTACGAGATCGAACCGGTGGGCGGCACAGCCTGCAGGTTCTGGTTGTAGATGCCGTGCTCCATGACGGATGCCTTCAGCTGGTCCCAGTCGGCCTGAGTCGGGATGTGCACCCCGGCCGTGTCGAACAGCTCGCGAACGCGGTCGGTCGCGGGCACCCAGGCCGCGTCGGTGTACTTGTCGAAGAAGGCACCGGATGCGTACGTCGAGTTTTCGAAACCCTCGAACTTCACGCCGCGCTCGATGGCGATGGCGTTCGACGCACGCAGCGCGTGGAACAGCACCGTGTAGAAGTAGATATTCGTGAAGTCGATGCCCTCGTCGGAGCCGTAGAAGATGCGCTCACGGGCGAGGTAGCCGTGCAGGTTCATCTGGCCGAGGCCGATGGCGTGCGACTTGTCGTTTCCGTCTTCGATCGAGCGTACCGAGTTGATGTGGCTCATGTCGCTCACGGCGGAGAGACCGCGAATCGCCGTCTCGACCGTGAGGCCGAAGTCGGGCGCATCCATGGCCAAGGCGATGTTCATCGAGCCGAGGTTGCACGAGATGTCCTTGCCGATCTCCTTGTACGAAAGGTCTTCGTTGTAGGTCGTCGGGGTGTTGACCTGCAAGATCTCAGAGCACAGGTTCGACATGTTGATGCGGCCCTTGATGGGGTTCGCCGCATTCACGGTGTCTTCGAACATGATGTAGGGGTAACCCGACTCGAACTGGATCTCGGCGATCGTCTGGAAGAAGTCGCGGGCCTTGATCTTGGTCTTCTTGATGCGGGCGTCGTCGACCATCTCGTGGTACTTCTCGGTCACGGAGATGTCGCCGAAGGGCACCCCGTAGACGCGCTCGACGTCGTACGGCGAGAACAGGTACATGTCCTCGTCTTTCTTCGCGAGCTCGAACGTGATGTCGGGAACGACCACACCGAGCGAGAGCGTCTTGATGCGGATCTTCTCGTCGGCGTTCTCCCGCTTGGTGTCGAGGAAGCGCATGATGTCGGGGTGGTGCGCGTGCAGGTAGACCGCGCCGGCTCCCTGGCGGGCGCCGAGCTGGTTCGCGTAGCTGAAGGAGTCTTCGAGCAGCTTCATCACGGGGATGATTCCCGAGGACTGGTTCTCGATCTGCTTGATCGGCGCCCCCGACTCGCGGATGTTCGACAGCAGCAATGCGACGCCGCCGCCGCGCTTCGACAGCTGGAGGCTCGAGTTGATGCCGCGTGAGATCGACTCCATGTTGTCTTCGATGCGCAGCAGAAAGCACGAGACGAGCTCGCCGCGCTGGGCCTTGCCCGTGTTGAGGAACGTGGGGGTGGCGGGCTGGAAGCGGCCGCCGATGATCTCGTTGACCAGGTTGATGGCGAGCTGCTCGTTGCCGCCGGCGAGGCCGAGGGCCGTCATCACGACGCGGTCTTCGAAGCGTTCGAGGTAACGCTTTCCGTCGAACGTCTTCAGCGTGTACGAGGTGTAGTACTTGAACGCGCCGAGGAACGTGTCGAAGCGGAACTTCTTAGAGTAGGCCAGGTCGTTGAGCGTGGTGATGAACTCGAACGAGTACTGCTCGATTGTCTCGGCCTCGTAGTACTCCTTCTCGATCAGGTAGTCGAGGCGCTCGCGCAGCGAGTGGAAGAAGACCGTGTTCTGGTTGACGTGCTGCAGAAAGTACTCGCGCGCCGCCTCTTTGTCTTTGTCGAACTGGATCTCGCCGTTCGGCCCGTAGAGGTTGAGCATCGCGTTGAGCGAGTGGTAGTCCATCTGCACGCGACCCGGGGTCTCGATGCGGGTGTCTTCTACTGCTGCTGAGGGGACGTCCAAAACGCTTCCAATCCATCGTGGACGGCGGTGACGTCGTCCGAGGTGCCGAATACTTCGAATTTGTAGAGGTGGGGAACTCCGCACTTGCGGGAGACGATGTCTCCCGCCTTGCAGAAGGCTTCCCCGAAGTTGGTGTTGCCTGCGGAGATCACTCCGCGGATCAGGGATCTGTTGTGCTCGTCATTGAGGAACGAGATCACCTGTTTGGGAACCGCCCCGCCCTCGGTGCCCCCACCGTAGGTGGGAAGCACGAGGACGAACGGTTCGGTGGCCACGAGTCTCGGCTGCCCATTGTGAAGCGGGATGCGATCGGCCGGCATCCCGAGCTTCTCGACGAAGCGGTGGGTGTTGCCGGAGACCGACGAGAAGTAGACCAGGTTCGACACGGTGGGCAGGGCATCGATCACCGCGGCGAGCGACACGGGCCGATTAGACGGCGAGGCGAGCCAGCTCGTCGATCTTGTCGGGGCGGAATCCCGACCAGTGATCGTTGTCGGTGATGACGACGGGGGCCTGCAGGTAGCCCAGCTCCTTGACGGCGGCGAGGGCCTTTTCATCGACCGACACGTCGAAGATCTCGTACTCGAGGCCCTTGTTCTCAAGGGCCCGGTAGGTGGCCGTGCACTGCACGCAGGAGGGCTTTGTGTAAACCGTGATTGCCATGATTTGCACCTTTCTATGAAGCGGAAGGGATAGGGGGTGACCGAGATCTCAATACTACATATAGGGATCGTTCTTATCGAGAGCCACTAGATGAAGTGTTACACCCGTGTAATTCTCCACAGGCACTCCACACCCTTATCAACCGTTTGTCCACAAGAAAAATGCCCGAAACGAGCGGCGGATACCCCCGCGTGTGGATAACTTCAGCCGCGCGAAAACACCCGAACTATTTAGCCAGCCCCAGGGCGTTCGGCGTGTCGCGCCAATACGCCGGGCCTTTCCGCAATGACGGCTCTGGGTTGGACGCCGCTGTATTACGGTCGCATTTTTGATCGAACACTTGTTCTATTTACTCATTTACTGTAGCATTTATATATGGAAGACATATTCGACGCTATTCGGGCCGCCACCGCCCGTGTGTCGAATATGCATGCAACCACCGACCTTGCGGCGTTGACGTCCGACGAGCTGACAGAGTGCATGCGGCTGACTGCGCAGCTCCGGCACGAGGTCGACCGCATGTTGGCGTGCGAGTCGGCCGAGATCAACCAGCGTTCCCGGCGTGAACTCGGCGGTGCCGGATTGGCGAAGAGCGAAGGGTATGTGAACCCGCAGAGGCTGATCGCAGCGCTCACCGGCAGCACGCAGTCCGATGCGCGCAAAATCGACAGCCTGGGCAAATCGTTGATGCACGCCTCGCCCGCCTCGTTTCCGCCGGAAGCAGATGCTCCGCTCGACCCCGAGGTGGGCGACGAGAGGTCTGTGCTGCGGCCGTGGTTCGCCGCGATCAGCGACCTCATGCGGTCGGGCGCAATGAGTCCCGACCGATTCGAGTCCCTCCGAAACGGGCTAGGCGACAGCACCGACACAGTGTCGCCAGATGCTCTCGCGACATCAGCAGAACGAATCCTCGACTGCCTGCACCCGCAAGACGCCCCCGAGCTCGTCTACCGAGACGCACAGAACGCCCGGGCGTTCCTCAACCGGGCCGGTGTGGTCGAGCAAGAAAAGCGCCTGATGGCAAAACAAGAAGCCACGGTGTGGACCGATCGCGACGGCATGGTCCAGCTCCGCGCGAGCTTCGCGCCCGAAGACGGCGCCTGGTTCACAAATACGCTCAACCTGATCCTCGGCCCTCGCATCGGCGGTCCACGCTTCGTGCACGGTAAGGCCGCCGCTGCGGCGCGGACGCTCGAGGGCGACACACGCACAACGGAGCAGATCCGGGCGTCCGTGCTCGTCGATCTCCTCAAAGCGGGTGCGCTCACAGACCAGAACGCGATCCTGTCGCAGAAGCGCCCGTCCGTTCAGGTGGTCATGACTGCCAACGAACTGACCCGGCCCGACAACGACGGTGTCGCCTTCCTCGAAGGAACACGCATCCCTGTCTCGACGAACACCGTCGCCCGGCTCGCGTGCGACACGGGCATTCTGCCGATCGTGCACAAGGCCGACGGGTCGCCGCTCGACCTGGGCCGCGAAGTCAGGCTCTTCACCGCCAAGCAACGCGTCGTTCTCGCCGAACTTCAGGGCGGATGCGTCGCCGTCGGGTGTGCTGCGCCCGCGGCATTCTGCGAGGTCCATCACATCGACCATTGGTGCGAGGGTGGAAAATCAGACATCAACGACGGGGTGCTGCTCTGCCGCTTTCATCATATGCAGCTGCACAATTACGGGCACAGAGTGGTCCGGGTGGCGGGCACGCGCTACGAAGACGCGTATCGCTGGATACCTCCCACGTCATCCGACCCGCAACAGACCCCGATCCACTTGAGATTCAGGGGCGTGGCCCGCCAGAACGCTCACGCACGGGCTGCAGGGTGAACGCTCGTGGGCTCCCGAAATATCCCATCCACATACCTCACGCCATCACTCGGCGGCGCGCACGGCCAACGCAGGCGGCTCGGTAGAGAGTGCAGTCATTGCTGTGACCCGAGCACGAGCGGCGCGGGCGGTGATCCGGTCGATCATCAGACCGAGCAGCACAGCGAAGCACGCGGCGACAACCGCGGCAAGCACGGGATTGTTCTGGATCCAGGCAGATGCGGCGATGGCCACGACGAGCATGTAGATCGACCACGAGCAGCCCGCGACGACACTCAGCGGAATGTATCTGCGCCGAGGCATCCCCACGCTGCCCGCAGTCAGGTTCACGGCGATCCGTCCCACCGGAATATAGCGTCCCGTGACGATCAGGCTTGCGGGGCGCACCGCGAGCTGTTGCGCCGCCGCGGCGACCGCAGCGCGCATGGAGCGGCTGCGCATCCAGCGGTATCTCGTCGTACCGATGCGACGACCGATCGCGAACGCGATGTTGTCTCCGAGAATGGCGCCGATCGTGGCCACGATGATCAAGGGAAGAAGCAGTGCTGGAGAGTGTCCCAGGGCCACAGCCACGGCGGCCACCAGAACGATGTCACTGGGAATCGGAGGAAAGAACGCGTCGAGCATGCACACGGCGAACACCACGAGGAGCGTGTAGGGCGACGATACTGCGGCGACGAGAAAGTCCGTCAGCGGTTCCATAAAGCCTCCGAGGGGAGCCAGGTTCGATACGCCCCACGCTACGAAGGCTCGGTGAACTGCACGTCAACCCGAGGGGCCGACTTGGCGTCGCCTACGTGGTACCTCGGGCCCACCCCGCCGAACCCACCCCCGTGACGAACCCGGGGGCTACGTCGTGACCGGGTACGGGTAGTCCGCCGAGCGGTGCTGAAACGCGAGGATCGCCTCGTTGTTCACGCGTCCACCCTCGATCTCGATCGCGCGCCGGATGGTCTCCGACTCCGCCCACGACGACGGCCCCTCCATCACGGTGCGCACAAAGGGCAGGAGCGCCTCGCTGATCTCCCACGTGGTCGAATTCCACAGCAGCGAAGGGCTGTGATCGACGGCGTAGTAGTTCGTGGACTCGCCCACCGTGAACATCGGATCCGCGAACGAGGTGGGTCGCGCCCAGCTGAACCCCATGCCCTCGTCGATCGACACATCGACGATGAGGCTTCCCGGCCGAAAGGCACCGAGATCTTCGGTGCGCAGGTAGGTGAGGGGCGCGTTCGGATCCTGCAGGGTGCAGTTCACCACGATGTCGTTCTCGGCGAGAAACGGAGCGAGCAGCACGGGGCCGGCCTCCGTGTTGACGGTGCTCTCGAACGGAGCCTCGTCGTTGTGCTCGAACTGCAGGATATCCACCGAGGGAATGGGCGACCCGACGGCGGCGATCCCCCGGTTGGTCAGAACGCGCACATCGTGGATGCCGTGGGCGTTGAGCGCGGTGACGGCACCGCGGGCGGTCGCACCGAATCCGATAACCACAGCCGAAAGCCGCCTGCCGTAGTCGCCGGTCGAGCCGCAGAGTTGCAGAGAGTGCAGCACCGAGCAGTATCCGGCGAGCTCGTTGTTCTTGTGAAAGACGTGCAGGCCGAAGCCGCCGTCGGACTGCCAGTGGTTCATCGCCTCCCAGGCGATGAGAGTGAGACTCCTGTCGATGGCGAGCTGGGTGAGAAGGCGGTCTTGCACGCAGTGCGGCCAGCCCCAGAGCACCTGGCCGTCACGCAGGTCGTCGAGGTCAGACGCCTGCGGCTTGGGCAGCAGCACGACGTCGGCGCGCTCGATGATCTGCTCACGCGTCGCCATCGCCCCGACGAGAGGCTCGAGCTCCGAATCCTGGATGCCGAACCGCAGCCCGTAGCCTCGCTCGAGGATCAGCTTCGCCCGCAAATCGGCGTCGACGCGTTCGAGGTGCGCCGGGTGAATCGGAAGGCGCCGCTCGTCCGCCTTGCGGGACGTCGCCAGCACTCCGAGAGTCAGCAATCCCGTGGGTGAAGTCGTTTCGCTCATACTCGACCCTAGGCCACCCCGTCGGTCCGAGGCCACGCGCGCTATGCGACCCGGGGCAGCGCAGGGGGCTGGAGGTCAGGCGAAGTCGCCCGCCGCGATCGCGTCGGCGTATTTGCGAATGTCGGGGCCCGGCTCGAAGTCGATGAACCGATCCTTCAGCCGGGCGAAGAGCTGCTCGTAGGCCTCGT
>NZ_CAXVWM010000146.1:0-5385 GCF_964263775.1 Agreia sp.
TCGTCCATGCCGTAGCGGGCATGCAGCAGCGAGATGGCGGCGCGCACGCACCGGCGCACGGCCTCGTCGAGGTCCTCGTCCATTCCTGTGGGAACGAGGAACTCCTGCGTTTCGGCGAGCGGCCCGACGAGGGTGCCGAATGCGGCGAGGGCCTCGCCCTGCGGCACGACCTCGAAGCGCACGGTGACACGCAGCGAGGCCTCCATCGCGGTGAGCGCGACCTCTCCATCTCCCTGCGCGAAGTGCGGGTCGCCGACATAGGCAAGGGCGCCGTCGACCTGCACCGGAAGATAGAGCGAGCTGCCGGCGGTGAGCAGGTTGATGTCGATGTTGCCCCCGTGCGGGCCGGGCGGAACCGAGTGCGGCCGGGTCGATCCCGAAACCGCGACGCCCATGATTCCGAGGAATGGGCGCAGCGGAAATCGCACCGAACGCTCGCCCCCGGCGACGAGCGGCAGGGTACCGACCTGGCCGCCGTCGGCGTCGTCGACCGCGGCGAAGACGCTGACCGGACCCTCGACCAGCGGATACTCCCCGGGCAGGGCGCCCCTGCCGTGCCGATTCGAGATCACGCCGTAGGGAACGCGCGGCGTCGCCTCGAGCACGGTCATCTTGAGCAGATCGCCCGGCTTCGCACCCCGGATGCGGATGGGTCCGGTCACGACGTGCGGCCCGTCGATCTTGGAGTCGCGCTGATACCCGGATGCCGCGAGCGCAATCGCGTCATCGAGCACGTTCTCGCGCGCTACACCGTGGCCCGCGAAGAAGGCGGCGGGATCGCGGCCCTGGTCTTCGAGAACGCCCTCGTGGCTGAGGGTGTCGATGGTTACCTCGTCGCCCGAGTCGATGGTGAGCACGGCCGTATCGGCGGCGCAGGGCAGTCGACCCCAGAGCACGTTGTCGATCGATGCGGGCAGGTAATGAGCGGCCTGGATGAACCCCTGGCCGGGCTGGAGCGGTGCGGTGAACGGCATCCGAGTGCGCGCCTTCCGAATTCTGGAAAGATGGGGAGGGTCGCTTCGAGAGTATCGTGCGCCAGCCGACACCCCCGCCACGCCCCGAGACATCGAAAGACCAGGTGCCCCGTGCTCCGAATACTCCGCAGCCAGCCCGCCAACCTGCACCTCGGCCTGATGCTCGCCCTCACCTTCTCGACGGGCATCGCCGACGCGGTGGGCTACCTCGGTCTCGACAAGGTGTTCACGGCGAACATGACCGGCAACGTCGTGATTCTCGGAATGGCGATCGCCGGCGCCGACGACTTGCCCGTGGTCGGCCCGCTCGTCGCCCTGTTCGCGTTCATGCTGGGCGCGGCGATCGGCGGCCGGGTGCTGCGCCCGGTGAAGGTGGGCTGGACGACCCACAGCACGGTGCTGTTCAGCATCGTCGGCGTGGTCATGGTCGGGCTCACCATCGCCCTGTTCGTGGGCGACGGGCCTCCCCCGCCCCCGTTCGAGTACATCTTCACGGGCTTCTTCGCGGTGGTCATGGGCGTGCAGGCCGCCACCGCTCGGCACATCGCGGTGAAAGACGTGACAACAGTCGTCGTCACATCGACCATCACCGGGCTCGCCGCCGACTCGAGACTTGCCGGCGGTTCGGGCCAGCCGTGGTTCCGTCGGGCCGGCGCCATCCTGCTCATCTGCGCGGGCGCGGCAGTGGGCGCCCTGCTGCTGCAGGTTCACATCGGCTGGGGCGTGGCGCTGTCGGCGTTCGTCACCCTCGTGGTCGCGGTCATCGGTCACCTCGCCGGTCGGCCCCACCATGCCCCGGTTGTGGCCGAGCCCGACTCGGCCTGATCAGCGGCGGCGCTGACCCGACTGGTCGAGGTCCCACTCGTCGAAGAAGTCCTGGCTCTTGCGGCGCACGCGGTCGTCGAGGCCGACGTTGCGCTCCTTGCCCGTGGCGAGCGCCAGCTCCTCCTCATGCACGGCCAACTCGCGAAGTGTGGCGAGCCTGCCCGTGGCGATCTGGGCATCCAGAAGCGCCTGGTCGCGCTCGAGCGCGAACTGCTGACGCACTCGGTTGATCTCGGCGCGGTCGTGTTCGCGGGCGGTCTCGTCGTGCACCGAGTCCTTGTTGCCGAGATTGCGCAGCAGCTTGATGATCACGGGCAGCAGCTCGATGGCGAAGAACAGCAAGAACACCATGACGTGCGCCAGCCCTGCAGACCGACTCTCGGTGCTCAGCCGATCGAGCGCGGTGAGCCGGTTGCTGATGCCGTCGCTCGACGAGACGGCGGCGTCGTTCTGGGCCTGAAAGTCGGCCTTGCGCTGCTCGATCGTCGCCAGTTCTGTCTGCGCCTTGATGAGCGAGGCCTCGGCGGTGGTTTTCGACTCGGCGAGCTGCGATCCGAGGGCGGTCTGGGCACTGGTGAGCGCGGCGGCGGAGGCCTGCTGCGCCTGGTCGTAGATGACCTGGGCCGCGTCGACGGCCTGCCTCGCGATGTCGGTTACCGCGCCCGCGCCGACCTGGCCCGAGCCGCCGGTGCCGTTGGCTTCGGCCTGCCATGCCGCGGTCTTGGCGTTGAGATCGGCGAGGGCCGCATCTTCGGCAGCCTTGGCCGCAGCGTAGGTGGGGTCGTCGAGCGGGTCGACGGCGTCGCTCGTGTCGATGATGGCCTGGTTGCTGGCGATCGTTGCGCGCACGTCGCCTTCTGTGGCGAGCACGGGATCGGTGGCGAGCTGGTCGGCGAATGCCGTGCGGGCCTCCGCCTCCATCACCAGGATCTGGGCGCTGATCTCGGGCGCGAAGATCTGCAGGGTGACGGGCGTCGAGATCACAGCGCCGAGAATGGCCGCGAGCAGAACACGGGGAACGACGGCGAGGGTCGTCTTCCACGCGCCCGTGGTGTTCGAGAGTTGGATGGTGAGGGCCCGGTCGATGGCGAAGATGCCCGCACCCCAGAAGATGCCCACGGGAATGAACCAGTACCAGTCGGCGTGGAACACCATGCCGAGCGCGAACGACATCGAGAGCGCGGCGACGGTGGCCGTGAACATGAGGATGAGCGCCATCGCCGAGTAGGCCTGCCGGTCTCCCGGGGCTCCCTCGATCGCGTCGGCGCGGGCGCCTCCGAGCACGGCGAGGCTGGTGCGGCGCCAGCGTCGGCGACGGGCGTTCGGCCTCGTGGCCTGCTCGGCCGCGGCCGTCTCGGCGACCGCGGGGTCGTCAATGGTGCCGGATGCCCCGGGCTGGGTCTCGATGTCCGGCTCGAACCAGGGCTGCTCCTGCTGCTCGAACGAGAGCTGCTCTGTCGGCAGGGTGTTCGTCGTCAGGAAGTCGTCCGACAGGTCAGCTGCCGACTGGTCGGCGCTCGGCTGGGGCTCGATCGGAACCGTCTCCGCTTCGGGGCGCGTGCGCGGCTTCGGAGTCTCGCTGAACCACGGCTCCAGCTGGGGCCCGGTCGATTCGTCGTTCTCGCTCACGCCGAGACCTTCCTATTCGATTGATCAGCCTGTTCGAATGATCAGCGGCAAGTATGCATGCACCGACCCTGAGCATCCGGTGAGCATGCTCTCAATCAGCCCAGCGATGAGAGCCGGTACGCGTGCGTCATATTTTCGCTGAGATGAACTCGTCGAGGTCGAACGGCTCAGTGTTGCCGCTTCGTTCTTCGGCGATGAGCGCGGCGCGCAGAGTCGATATTTGCGCCTGCTGGTCGACCAGTGTTACGTGCGCCGGACCGTCTCGGAACGCGGGCGTCCTGGCGTCGGCCGCCACCATGTGTGGCATCTCGTCATGAGCCGCCAAGGCATCCGATGACTCCCACCACTCGAGGATGACGAAACGATCAGGGTCACCAGCAACCGTATGGAGTTCATACGTCACGCATCCCGGCTCGGCCCTCACCAGAGGTGCGATCTCGGAGAAGAGATCGACCTGCTCAGTTGCACGACCCGGTTCTACTCGAATGCTGACGATGACCCCGATAGGTTTTGGCATGCTGTCAGCGTAACCAGTCCCGATATCACAGGCCACGAGCCCCGTGATAGATACACGCGTGATCCTCAACGCAACCGAGGCGGGCGCATCAGCGCAGCTTCTGGCAGTGCGCGCAGAAGTGCGATCCGCGGTTCATGAAGCTCTCGCGCACGATCGCGCGGCCGCAGCGTGGGCAGGGTTCACCCTGTCTGCCGTAGGCGTTGAGGCTGTGCGAGAAGTAGCCCGATGCGCCGTTCACATTCACGTACTGCGCGTCGAAGCTCGTGCCGCCCTCGGCGAGCGCCTTCTCGAGCACGAGCCGCACCTCGGCGAGCAGCAGCTTCGTCTTGGCGCGCGACAGCGACGACGCGGGCTGCTCGTAGTGGATGCGCGCCGCCCACAGCGACTCGTCGGCATAGATGTTTCCGATGCCGCTGATCAGGTTCTGGTCGAGCAGCGCGCGCTTGATGCCGGTGTTCTTGCGGGCGAGCGCGGCGAAGAAGGCCGAGTCGCTGAACGCGGGGTCGAGCGGGTCGCGCGCGATGTGCGACACCTGGCCGGGAATGGAGGCGAGCTCGCTGCCGCGCCCCGCCGCGCGCCCGTCGGGCGTGGCCACGAGCGAATCGACGGCCATTGATCCGAAGATGCGCTGGTCGACGAAGTTCACCCAGAACTCGCCGTGTTCGGGATGCTCGATGTGCAGCCGGATGCGCAGCAGGCCGTCTTCCTCGACTCCCGGCGTGCGCAGCAGCACCTGACCGCTCATGCCGAGATGCGTCACGAGCGCGTGCCCCCCGACGTCTGTCGCATCGTCGAGCGGAAACCACAGAAACTTGCCTCGGCGAACGGCCGACAGCATCCGGCGCCCCTCGAGCAGGTCGACGAACCCTCCGGCCAGCGGGCTGTGCCGCTTGAGCGACCGTTGTTCGAAGACCTCGACGGCCGTGATGACGGCGCCGCAGACCGCCCTCTCGAGGCCGGACCGCACGACCTCTACTTCGGGGAGTTCGGGCACGTTAGGCCGACACGGCCGACGCGGAAGGCAGAGCCGACAAGGCGGCGACCGCATCGCGGGCGGCGGATGCCTCGGCCTGCTTCTTCGATGGGCCCTCACCGGATGCCTCGACCACGAGCACCCCGGCGGTCGTCGACACACGAACGGTCGCCACGAAAACCTTCTGGTGGTCGGGGCCCGATTCGGTCAGCTCGTAGACGGGAGCCGCATGTCCGTGCTGGCCTGCGGCCTCCTGCAGCGAGGTCTTCGGATCCATCGAGATGCGGAAGTGGCCCGGGGCCGTGGCGAGGGGCGCGACGAGTCGCAGCACGAGCGCGGTCGCCGCATCCGGACCCGCGCCCAGATAACTGGCGCCGATCACGGCCTCCATCGTGTCGGCGAGAATCGACGCCTTGTCGCGACCGCCGGTGAGCTCCTCTCCCCGGCCCAGGCGCACGAAACGGCCC
>NZ_CAXVWM010000147.1:0-3976 GCF_964263775.1 Agreia sp.
TTCTTTACGCGAGCCCGAAGGCGCCGGGGGCCAAGTCGGTATCGCAAAGGGTCGAGGAAGCGCATGGCGAGGTGGCCCTTCGGGACAGCGTGTTCGCACGCCACCAGGAGGTGTTCTCTCGCCATCTCGCGCTGTGGAGCCTGTATGTCTTCGTGCGTCCGGACCTTGGCGCGGAACCGCGCAGCCGACTGTCTCACGTGGCCGCGTTGCGATTTGGTCTGAAGGATGAAATGCGCACGGGGCACAAGCAGCTTGCCCTAGAGTTTTAGCGGCATCACCAATGTTTCGGTTCGCCCGCTGACGCCCCCCACACCTGTGGGTCTTGCGCAACGACCGCAAAAACGTAGGCTTCGTATAAATTTGGAAGGGGTGGATTTGGCCGAGCAGGGCGTATCGGAGGATGAGATCCCATCGGTGGCAGAAAGCATGCCGACGCAGAGCGAAGAAGAGTCCAAGGCTGAGCAGGTGCCGCTTTCCAAGGCCGTGCCCGATACCTCCGGGCAGGCCAAGCCCGAAGTCGTCATTGGGCTCGTCGGTCCCGTGGGTACCGACCTTCACGGCTTGGCGCGCACCATCGAGGAGAAGCTCTGCGCCTTCAAGTATCGATGCGAACAGATCAAGGTCAGCACCCTCATCAGAGGAATGTGCGACGACGCCACCAAGGCCAAGCTGGAGACAGCGAAGGGCGGTGAGCGGATCGAGTTGTTAATGGAGGCTGGTGACCGGATTCGGAACGATGCCCGGAACGGCGGGGCTCTCGTCCCGCCGATCGTGACTGCGATACGTACGGCTCGTGCTGCCTTTAACCGCGAACGGGGCGTGACCGACGACACGCATGCCGATGATGCCTGCTACATCGTGGACTCCCTCAAGCATCCCGACGAGATCAAGAGGCTCCGCAGCCTGTACGGCAGAGGGTTCGTCCTGATCTCGGCTTTCGATTCCACCGACCTGCGGATTAAGAAGCTCCAGCGAGACATCGCCCGCGCCAACACCAGTACCGATGTCGATCAGTTCCGCGACGACGCCATGAAGCTCGTGGACACGGATTCCAAACGGCCGGGCGGTGGCATCGGGCAGAACGTGCAAGATGCATTTCCCTTGGGTGACTTCTTCATCAGGGTGCACGGGGGCTACGACGTTCCGCTCGGCCGGTTCCTAGACGCGCTTTTTGGAGATCCCTACGTCACGCCGTACCGGTGCGAACACCACATGTCCGAAGCGAGTATGGCGGCGCTGCGATCGGCCGACCTCTCGCGACAGATCGGCGCGGTGATCGTCGATCATCACGGGGAAATCGTATCGACCGGATGCAATGATGTGCCAATGGCGGGTGGCGGTACCTATTGGCCGGACGAGCCGTCTCATCTCGACAATCGGGACTTTCGAACCGGGCAGGACTTCAACGCAGTCAAGAAGTTTGACATTATCAGCGAACTCCTGTCGTTTTTAGAAAAGCACGGGCTATACGCTCGTGCGGACGAGGGCGATGCGGCAAGCATCACCGCCGAACTCGTCACCGGGCGTTTCCGCACCGCGTTCAAAGAGCTGCGCATCTCTAATCTGATCGAGTTTGGTCGGGTGGTGCATGCCGAAATGGCAGCTCTGATGCGTGCGGCGCAACGCGGTATCGCTGTCGATCGATCGACGATCTACAGTACGACTTTCCCTTGTCATATGTGCGCTAGGCACATCATCGCAGCGGGCGTGAGCAGGGTGGTGTACATCGAGCCCTATCCTAAGAGCATGACCAGCGAACTCTTTCCCGAGTCGGTGTCCATCGACCACAAGAACGTTTCAACCGATCGCCCCGATTTCGGCGAAGGCCATCAACGACCGGGCGCCGAGGGCGAGAGAATCGTCGTCCGATTCGATCCGTACGAAGGAATTGCGCCGCGATTGTACGCTCAGCTGTTTCGGGTGGTATCGGGGCGGAAGGACGCCAAGGGCTACACCGTGGAATGGCATCGAGCCGAAGCGGTTCCCAAGACGTTCGACAGGCCCGAAATCGACTTGGTTCTGGAACGAGAGTTTGCAACGGGGCTTGGAGACACCGACCCGATCGGTCTAACGGCTGTCGTCGAGAAGGAGGGAGCGCGCACATGAGGTTCGGATTCGAGGAGATATTGGAGCAGCATCGAAGCGACCTGAACGGGCGCGATCAGCTTTCGACCGAGACCCGTCGCCGGCTCGAGCGACAAGTGACGGTCATCAGGACCTCGATCTACGCGACGCCCCGGAACAGCCGGAGCGATGGTATTCAATCCGGTCCGGTGGTCAGCGCCGTTCGAGCCTGATTCAGGCGGCAACGATGCGACGAGCGTATGGGTGGAACGGCCTTTAACTGCGGCAGCAGCGAGCCCGGTCGGCTCGACAACGCAGTCGCGCCTATGCGTCAATCCGCAGCCACACGTTCCAGAGCTCCGCCTCGGGCACCGTCGCCCATGTCTACGCCGAGCGCCCCGCACGGCGCGGCGATGGTGAGGATGGCACCGCCGACCTCGTCGCCGATGGTGCTGGGAGGTTGCGAGCAGATGTAGTGGACGAGGGGGAGAGCGTCCTCCGCAGGGCAGCCGCAGGCCTGCGCCAGCTCGAGCGCTTCCTCCAACGCCCGGTTGGCCCGCTCGGTGCGATCTTTGGCCCGCGCGGGGCCCAGGCAGTCGATCAGCCACCTGCATGCCCGCGACTGGTACCCGCGGATAGCGACTCCGGCGCGCTCGCACCCACGCTAACCCAACATGTCGCTCCGGCGAACATGGGGATCGAGTTGGACCGGTTTCGGTGCGATAACCATGAGGTCGCCGCGGCCGCGACGTGCCGCTCAGTCGCGACACCAGTGGACCTCGCCGCGGCGCAGCCAAAAATGTGATCGGCAGCCACCGCTCGCCCAGACCGAAGGATACAGGGAAGGGCCGCGGCGATGCTCCGCCACCTGCCACCTCGGCCTGACCTCCGGCAGCAGCATCATTTCGAGGCGCCGACCGCAGCCGCAGGGGCAGGTCATGCCGGCGATCCACGAGGTGCCACCCTCCCGCGCTACCACGAGCGTCATGTCTGGCAGCTCGTCCGGCAGCTCGTCGCCTTCAACGTAGAGGAGACCGTAGCGCTCCCTCCGGCCTCGCCGGAGGGAGCGCCACCAGCCGACGACGACGGAAAGGATGCTCCTCACGACGGATGACCAAGCTCCGGCAGGCCGAGCAGCGGTTCGGCCGCCCCAGCGCCCAGCAAGTGCCCGCCGCCGCCGTCGAAATCCGTTTCGGCGAATCTCTCCTCGTCGCCCTCGGCCAGGCGGAAGAGCGTGCGCGCGAAAGCGGCGTTCCCTTCATGGCGGAAGGGGAACGCGCGGGCGACGTACTCCAGGACCGCCGCCGAGGCCGCCCGCATGTTGAGCGGGAGGACCGACGGCGCCTCAGTGGGCGCCCCCTTGATGTAGCCCTCCTTGACCTCGACCGCATGCACGTCCGGCGCCTCGCGAGCGAGATACTCGGCGCGGAGCGATGCGGCGGTGAAGACCTCGCGGCTGGCCAGCGTGGAACGTCCGGGCTGCACGTAGTCGATCCGGCCGAGGACCTCCGCCACCGCGGGCTCGCCCTCGCTAGTGCGGCGAGTGGGGATCGTCACCCCCATGTCGATCATCGGGATCAGGAACGCCTGGGCGAGCAGGTCGGCGATCTGCCGACCCTCCGAGGAGTCCACGCAGGAAAAGATGATGTCGCAGGACGCGGCTGCTTCGACCGCGGTTCGGGAGAGGATGCTATCGGGCACCGGAACGACCTCGGCGTCGGCCCTGTGCTCGGCGATGGCGGCGGCGAACATCTCGACCTTGAGCCGGCCCCGCGCGGCGTCGGCTAGCGTCGAGTTCAGGATCCGGTTCAGGTTCTTCGCCTCGATCCGATCAAAGTCGAGGATCACGATAGCACCGAAGCCCAGCCGCGCGAGATGGTCCGCCACGATCGACCCGGTGCCTGAAACGCCG